>WBUH01000018.1 GCA_008933805.1 Bacteroidota bacterium | reverse complement strand
GGCACATCTATTTACAACAAATAAAAACCCTGCGCTCTGTGGTTAAGCGCAATAAAACAATGGCATCAAACGCAATCAAGCAAGCATCACACATTAAATTGTTATGATAACCGAAGAATTAAAAGCCCTCGTGCGCGAGGAGGCCAACAACCTGAAGCTGCACGCAACACCCGAAGAATTGCAAAACTTAGATTTTGAAATTCTTTACCCTTCAAAACCCGGGCTTTGTATATACGGCCAAATGACACACGATTGCGCCTCACCTCGCGCCGTCGAATTACTAAACCTTTGCGCAAAGCCCTTTTCTAATGATGTTCAGGTTTTTGAAACGCCATATAGCGACCACTTATTTCCTCCAAGGAAAGGTGCGTTTGGCCTTGATTTCGCACCCTTCAGCCCGATAGAGTTTTACATCTGCCAAGAGGGCGCGAAAAACACTGAATTAATCGCCTACCTGAAAGGCGAAACCAACAATCTTGAATTATAAGCATGGAAACATACGTAATAGCAATGACGCGCATTCAAGACGGCAAAGTAGTGTACAAACATTATTTAGCAGGACTTTCAAAGGGTACAGAATTACCCGTTCAGTTTCATGGCGTAGCACAAAAACACAACGCCATTGAGTTTGCAACAATGGAGCAGGCGGCAACGCTGGCACAATTCATTAACAAATTTTACAAAATAGAAAACGTGGTGTTTGAAGCCGTGTTTAATGAAAAAAAATAAAAATAGGCAGGTATGTGCGCGGTCGCACACGCAGGGATGCGATAGCCATAATGATAGTATAAAATTCGGGTTCGACTCCCGGCCTGCCGCAACAAATTGAAACAACTTACAACAATGGGAAACTATTTAAAAAAACTAAAACTACGGTTTGCACAGATAAAGAGCGACATCACTGAGAACGCAGCCTATAAAGGCGTGTTTTTTATTGAGAGCACCACTAACCCCGGCCACTATCTTCATCCTGACCTTGATGCGGAAACCCCAACATCTACCACTTTTTTGCTGAAACAGGGCAAATTAGGAGCAGCGGTTTGGTTAAAACATCAAGCTGAAGATATGATTAACGAGTTGAGAGAAATCGGGGTTAAGAACCTGAAAATTACTCCATTTACCCCTGATGAGCCTCATCGCAAGACGTTGCTTAACCCCAATGCTTAGCAATGAAGTCAAAAAAGCGCAAGCCCATCCGCCAGTATATCCGCGAAAACCCAATTCAGTTTTTTGCAGAACTATTGATTTTGATAGGACTTATAGCACTTTGGTTATGGATTAACTACCACTAAAATTATGGTATATATAATTAACTATTTCGACGACACCAGCAGTAAAACTAAAACCGCCCGCATTGATGCCGACAATGAGGACGAAGCACTTGCGGAGTTTCACAAAAACCACCCTTTTTGCGAGGTTATAATGTGCGCCCCAACAGCAGACGAGTCTGAAACGTATTACGCAACTACACTATGATACTAAAAAATAAGAAACGGTTAACCCCTGCTTTGTTCAGCGCAGAGATGGCTTTGCAAAATTACTTGGGGAATAAAACAGAAACCCGCCGACCGGGCATTAGCAAACTATTTGAATCTGAAAAACTTTCGTTTTCGCACATGGAATACATTGAAACGCGCGCCAAATGGGCGGCGGTATTTGAGGGGGAGGGCGAACGGTTTAATTGCTTTTCTGATTTTGGTGGTCCCGGTGATTGGCTTTGGCAACGCGAAACGTTTTCAAATAACGCTGACATGGATAAGCCCATTTACAAAGCGGATTACGAGATATACCCCCAAAGCGTAATAAGCAAAACTAAATGGACGCCAGCTATTCATGCTCCATTGTCCTCAGCAAGATTGTTTCTATTAGTCACAGGAGTGAGAGTAGAGCAATTGAATAAAATTACAGGGAAAGACGCGGTTGCTGAAGGCATGAGAAAATCCTATTGCTATGATGAAGCAACCCTTGCGGCAGCTTTGGACGATTACCGGGCATTATGGAATCAACTGTACCGTCAAACATTCCCTTGGGAAAGCAATCCGCTGGTGTGGGTAATTACTTATCAAGCATTTACACCACAGCAATTTGAAGCCCAAGTAGGCCAAACCATTAAAGAATTAATTACAACCTAACACAAGCAATATGGCAAAACAAGTATCAACGTGGCGCGTAGCCTCGATAAACGAAACAGACTCGAACAAAACAATTACCCTAAACCCTTCAGTAAGCAATGAAACGGCGTTGTTGGGATGGAACACACAATTAACCTTCAGTGTCGACAAAGGAGACCCAAACTACAACCATTTTCAGTTCGGCAAAGAATACGAAGTGTTTGTTCTAACAAAGACAAAAATACCCTCACTTATGCCGCTGGCCGGCACGGTTCACATTGATAATAAATAAAGTCATGACAACAGAAATCGAAAAAAGAATGGGCATTGACAGAGCCATTGCCCAAATCACCCAACAATTGTTTCCCATGCTTGAAAAAGAGTACACGGAAAATCTGCACGTTGAATTTAGGTTAGCAATGCAGGCACCGTGCGTTTTTATTGTTCACCCGATGAACAAAGACGGTGAAACAATACAGGTAAATTGGCAGCCTGCAAAACAATTTGCTGATAAAATTTTACAAATACCCACTTTGGGCAGAATAGTACATTACTATGATGTGCCAAACGCAACCAAGGGTAATATGCCTGATGGTACACCTATACCCGTTTACCCAATTGCCGCAATAGTAACTGAGGGGGGAGATTTAGCCCCTTGTATTACTATTTTTCCAAAAGGGCAACCCCCAATAGCCCTACTAACTGTGCCCCATAAAATATATGCCCCGCAAGGGCAGGCGTATTGGGATTGGCCTGAAATAAAGTAAAATGGAAAAAATAAGCCTTCTCAGATATTATGGCGGAAAAACCCGACACTTGGAGTGGATTATAGGCAATTTGCCCGACAACATCATTCATTTTGTCGACGCTATGAGCGGAAGTGGCTCGGTTGCTCTGAATGTTTCAGCAACTCTTGTTACTATGAATGACATTAATAACGATGTTGTAAACTTTTTTAAACAACTTCGCTATAATCCTGAAGAGTTAATTAGAGCAATATACTTTACTCCATTTAGCAGAGAGGACTGTAATTCTTTAATTGCCGAAACCGATTCTGAAATAGAAAAGGCACGAAAATTTTTCACCCGCAACCTTCAATCCTTTTCAGGTAGTTCACAGAAAACATGGCATAGTTGGGGTAATCAAATAAACATAAAGCCTAATGATGTATGTAGGGTTAATACGTGGAATCGTAAAATAACCCACTTACACAGGGCTGTTGACAAACTCAGGGGTATTCAGATAGAAAACCTGGATGTTTTCGAGCTTCTTGAAAAGTATAATTCGCCAAATGTTTTTGTCTATTTAGACCCGCCCTATTTGGCAGAGACACGCAATGCTAAAAACATTTATAAACACGAGTTTACTGAAGGGCAGCACCGGCGTTTGTTGGCTATTGCTAATTGCTCAAAGTGCAGAATAATGATAAGCGGCTACCATTGTGAGCTTTATGAAGAATTGCTTACGCCCAAAAAATGGACACTAATTACTAAAACTGATAGAAACACGAATTACAAATCAAAAAAAACTGAATGCCTTTGGGTTAACTACCCCGTTTCAAACAAACTTTTTTGATGAAACACTTAGGGCTTTTTGAAGACGAAACTAAACCATATAGTTATGACAACCCAAGAGTATATCGACCACAACAAAACCTTAACCCTTTGCAAGGGAGATAGTGTTGTAATGTACAACTGTTACGAGGCCACGCTTGACAAATACAGCAGCGGCATCGTATGGGAATGCCAAACAGATAGCTACATTGACCGTGCCGGGCAAGAGTGTGTTTTCCTCGTTGGTTTTCCCGGATGCTTTGCAGCCCAATATTTAAAGCCCGTTGCGGATTTACCGCCCACAAAATGGCAATGCAAGTGCGGTCAGTTGTATGCTTCTCAGAACAGCATTTGCGATTGCGGCAACTCAGCAGGCCTAATACCGACGCACCTATTTGAAGGCCAAACTAAACCTTAGAACTATGATTTCATCATTAGACTTTCAACCATTACCAACAACGGTTATTGAACGCGCTAAAGCAGCTAACGAGTTGTACAATCGTTTTGAAACGGGCTATCAGGTTGCCGCAAAAAAAGGGGGTAGGGCAAGGACAATAGAGAGTATTAATAAATGGAGTGAAAAACGAAATTATTATCACGACTTACGCATTCGAGCAATAGACCTAATCAAACGACTCGCAGGATATAGAACAATGGGTTTTGAAACCCTTAGAGATTATTGGAGATGGCGGGGTCAAGGGGATAGAAAGTATGAAACATTGCAAAAGGAAAAAAGGCGAACAGAGTTTGAAAACAAACACACTTACTCACCGTGGTTTTATAGCAATTCATTTAGTGCGGACTATGGTACATACACCTGTGACAGTTGCCAGCGCACATTTCATCACTCCCCATCAACCATAAAATTAGCCGGTAAGGTAGTTTATAACTGCGCTTGCGGTAGCTGTACAAACTCAATTATTTATCGCGATTGGAGGCGTAACCCATACCAATAATATGAAACACTTAGGACTTTTTGAAGGCATAGGGGGCTTTAGTCTTGCCGCCCGTTGGATGGGCTGGCAAACTATCGCATACAGCGAGATAGACCCGTTTTGCCTTAAAGTGCTGAGTTATCATTTCCCTGATGCCGTTTCAATCGGAGACATTACCCAAGCTGACTTTACACCCTATGCAAACACAATTGACATTATTACCGGAGGTTTCCCCTGCCAACCTTACAGTGTTGCCGGGCGAAGAGCCGGAAAAAACGACCCTCGGCATTTATGGCCGCAAATGTTTAGAGCAATTAGAGAGGTTAAGCCCAAATGGGTTGTGGGCGAGAACGTTCGCGGCCTGCTTAATTGGTCAAAAGGGTTGGTGCATAAAGAAATATGCACACAATTGGAAAACGAGGGCTACGAAGTACAATCATATTTATTGCCAGCTTCAGCGGTCGGAGCTCCGCACGAGCGATACAGGCTATTTATTGTTGCCAACTATAACGGCATCGGACGCGAAAGCAGGCCACCGGACACTCACGGACGGCAAAAACAAGTCGAAAAAAGGGAGTCGTTATGGTATAAAGTTAATTCAATTATTGAGGGCGGGACTGCTCCCAACACCAAAAGCAGGGGATTACCGAACGGGGATGCCAAACAGGCACAAAACCCTGCGCACGCAAGCACTCAACGACACTGTTTCGTGCCTGATTGGGAAAACTTCCCAACTCAACCCCCCGTTTTTAGCCGAAATGATGGGTTTTCCGGCCGATTGGACGGAATTACCGTTCCAAGCTGGCGAAGGGAAAGCGTAAAAGCATACGGCAACGCAATAGTACCCCAATTAGCATATCAAATATTTAAATCAATAGAAGATTACAGCAAAACAGCATGAGAAACGAACGCCCAATACAAAACATTATAGCCGGCCGCTTGCCGGCAGGGTATAAGATACCCCAAAATCAGCAACCGGCACAACCTGAAGGGTTAACCCGAATTGACATCGGAACCGCTTTTAAAAACGTGGCTGCCTACTTGAAACACGTTAACGCCCGGTATGATTCACCCAAAAAGAAAATAAGAGGCGGCGTGCTGGCCACGTTTTTACGTGTGGTTGATGCCTACATACGCCGTAACCCGTACTTGCAGTTGCTCCACGATGCCCCAATACCGGTGCGCCTGAATAACTATATGCTGGCCGCTCAGCTTAATTGCAGCAACCGGACAATAATTAATCATTTGAGCAAATTAGAGCGTTACGGGCTGCTGTATAAAACCTTCAGAGGCACAAATGCTGACTATGAAATAACGGTTGACCCCCGCCCCCTGTTAAACACCATAACGGGTGGCAAGATTTTGAGGGTTTTGGCGGGCGGCGCGCCGCCCCGCCATCCTTTTGGAGAGAAAAATTTTCTCCATATATGTACAAGTATGATACCTTTAGTAATAAGAAATATTGAGGGTAAGCAAAGTGAACACAACATTCAACAATCTATTTTAAGCGGCGTGGTGGTTTCCGAAGCGCACACCAACCCGCTACCACCACAATCCCTAAACACTCTTGCAACCTTTTCTTGCAACCAGCCCGAAGCAACCGCAACCCCTGTGGAAAAGCAAGAAGAATCAACGTCCGAAAAAGAAAAAAAAGAGGGGCGGCGCGGCGCGAAATCCACAATCCCCACATGGCAAAAAGCCTTAGTGCTTGATTTTTTCAAGCAGCTAATGAAAATGCTGTACCCTTACCGCACATACAGCGATGATATGAAGCGCGAAATCTTGAATAAAATATACTTTCACGTGTATGCAGGCTTTAAAGCAGATTGGCCGCGCGAACGGTGGGAAAAGTACCAAGTTGAATTATTTGAACGTATCCGGCTGGCAAAAGTTTGGATGGAGCGGCCGCTATCTCCTGACAAGGCGCACCTATACCCTGAAGGTAAGTTTTTAGTTAACCCATTGACCTACTTGGATGCCCGAACGCCATACGGTTTTATTGCAACAATGGATTGGCTTGCCATCACCCGCAAGCGTAAGGAGTTAATGAAGTGTGAAATCGAGGTAGAAAAAGCAATGAAGGAGGTATTGCATAGCGGCGGTGCAATTAACATTTACCGCAAGTGGCAAACCAAGTTCAAAAACAAGCGATTGCCTGAAGCAATACAAATGTATGAAGAGGCTATGAGTACGCTGCTGCAACAAATAGCAAACCAACGCAATAAGGACGTAAACTGATGGCAAGGGTAATACACTTTTCCGGCGGCCAAACATCGGCGTATATGACAATACTGCTAAAACCTCAAGCTGACGATGTGGTATTGTTTACCGATACTGGCCGCGAACACCCTGAAACCTATAAGTTTATTGAAGCCTTTGAACAAAACGAAGGAATAAAGGTACATACCGCAACCTATACGCACAAAAAAGCACCCGGATTAACAGGCTTTGATGCTTTGGTGGCGGTAAAAAAATACCTTCCAAACAGGACTCAACGGATTTGTACTGAAGAACTAAAAGTAATGACCGCCCGCAGGTACTTAGTTAATACAATAGGGCTTAAAAGCTACCAAAGCTACATAGGCTTCAGAGCCGATGAAATGCAAAGGGTTCACCGCTACAAATCAGCATGGAAAAAGGTATCTGTGCATTTTCCGCTGGCGGATATGGGAATTACCAAGGCCGATGTAAATAATTATTGGAACTCAAAGCCATACAAGCTAAACATACCGTCGATATTAGGTAATTGTGATTTGTGTTTTCTCAAGGGCAAAAACAACATTATTAAGATTTTACAGCAATTCCCTGACTTAGCTGAAAAATGGATACGTGATGAGAGTATAATCCCCGTAAGCGGGGATTATACTAAACCGGCTACATACATAAGCGGTATTAGGTATGAACACCTTTTGAACGCCGCACAATCACAGCAACAACTATTTGAATTAGAGGGGGCTTTACCGGCCTATTCATGTTCATGTACCACTTAACCAACACTATGCAACAAAACCAAAAACCTACTTGGAATACCAAGGCAAAATATAAGCTGGTCGTTTACTTCATCAACGGCAACGGCAGAAACCGAAACAATGCCCCGAAGGTGTTTTTTAGCCGTGAACGACTTGATAAAAAACCCGGTGGCCAAGACGGCCTTTTTGCGTTGATGAAATATGTAAGCGAAATACGCGGCAAGTACAATACTGCCATTATCTACGATAATTCAAACAATAATACACTACACAAATGGGTACTAAACACCGAACAACAGATAGAAAAAAGGGTGTAAACCATAAAGCTGCTGCCTTGGGTATTGTTGCAGGTATAAGAACCTATGAAGCAATTACCGATAACAACGACCTTACCCCGCTTGAGCAATTTTTTGCCGCCGGCATATCAGTTGTAGCCGGTGCAATGGTGGCAAAACTTGCAGACTCGTTAGAGGATAATCACCCGCAAGCTGAAGCTGAACCAAAAACCATAGACGTTGAACACACCGAAGTATGATAGTTAATCCTGATATAGTTGCCCCTCCGGATAGGGTGCGTTTTAAGTTTACTTGCTCACAAGTAAGGGATTTATCCTATATGCTAAGGTCATTTATAGGATTTAACTATAAAAGGTTGCCGCATAGCCATCAGCGCGCACACAGGTTGCTATGCGTTACCTTTTACCCATTTATACTAAAGCTAAACAGGGTAGGTGCTAAATGGTACACTGGCAAGAAATCAGTTGTTATAAAGCAAATAGACGGTGAAGGTTTGTTGATGCTGAATGAACTAAACTACCTTGATTATATAGGGCTTGATAGAAATAATACACCGTACCCGGCTTTATTATTGTTGCTCACAATGGAGTTAGGCAAGTATTACGGCTCAATTGATTACTACCGTGAATAAAAAAAGCAGCCATAAGACCCCTGACTGCTAAGCTAATGGAAACCCCGTTGTAAAATACAAATATATTAAAACGGTTGATAAATGAAAAGCAATAATAATCAACAATATCCAACGGGGTTGCAAAACCTGCAAAGCCTATCAGCTTGGTACGGTGTAGATAAGCGCACCTTAAAAAAGTGGCTCAAAAAGATTGATGGCTTTGATTTAATCAACCGCGATACCCGCACCTTTTCGCCAGCTGAGGTAAAAATGATAGTTGACCATTGCGGCCAGCCTAACCAAACAGAGGAATAAATAAAAAGCAATGTTTTTCAACGCCTAAAAACGGACATTATCGAGCATTATCGGACAACAATGGACATTATCGGACATTATCGAGCATAAACGGACATTATCGGACATCCGCGCCAGCGACATTTTCAACCTTTGTTTTCAGTTTTTCACAAAAAACAATAATGAAAAAAGGTTTTGTAATCGCCGGCATACTTGGAGCAACTGCTTTATTAGCAACCCCAACCATCATGCGCGCCGCTTCGGCATCGCAAAACTTTGAATTTACCGTCGGCCTTGGCAGGGTTCATAAAGTTATGGGAACACAGATAAGAGTTGTGTTGCCCATCACTCTATATAACCGTACCGGCTTTAATGTTACCATTGAGCGGTTGCGTTTTACAATTCGCTACAAGGACGCTGCCGGTACCATGCAATTACTTACACTGATTCCGCAGGTAATTGAATCGCTTGCAATCCCCACCGATAAAAATACACCTGTTGCTATTGATGTTGATATTGATGCAACACTTATCACCAAGTTGAATGAAAACACGGTGATTGAAATGCAGGTTGATTTTGACTATAAGGGCTTGCCTGTAAACATCAAACAATCAGCTAAACTAAGCGACTACGTACCGGCGCAGGCATTCACAATCATAAAAGCCGGCGGTAATTGGGTTAGTAACATACTTAATAGTTTCGGCCTTAAAGGACTTGGTTGCTCTTGCTGCAATGCTCAGCAACAATTATCAATGGGCGGCTACTCTCAAAATTATTCATCATTATTATGATTAGGCAACGAGCATATACAACACCTGTTTTGCTTGCTCCTGATGATGCAATGCTAACCGCCCCGACTGTACCTGTACAGTTTTTAAACGGATTGGGAGTTGCAGCAGCTTACAACCGTAGGTTATCGGACATAACCCCTTTTCTAAAATACTTTCCTAAAGCATCTTACAACGACCCGTTTTATTACAAAGGCCGCAAGCTATCTACATTACAAGCGGTTCAATTGGCGGATAACATTGTCCGTAACACCCTATCAGACACCAAAATGTTTGCAAATGAAGTAATCGCGGATAACAGCGTTTACCAAGTTTGCAAAAACTTGTACGATTGGCTGTACAGGTATGTGCAGTACAAAAAGGATGATGACAATGTAGAGCAACTGCGCCGGCCAGCCCGAACTATTGCAGAATCGAAAAGTGGCGTTGATTGCGATTGCTTTTCAATCTTTATTTCATCGTGCCTGACCAATTTAGGCATACCCCATTATTTCAGAGTAATAGCAATAGAGGGAAAAGACCACTTGCAACATATTTATGTGGTTGTGCCTACAAAAAAAGTGTTGGGCGCACCCAATACCGGTAACGGCTTTATCACTATTGACCCGGTTTTAGACACGTTTGATGCTGAAGCCGACCACATCACAGCTTATTACGATTATTTTATGGACGTACCCGCATATTCAATGAACGGGTTAGGTAATGCTTCGGATGGCCTAACCGATATTTTCAACTCACTTGTAATCCAAAGAAATTCAATCATTTCAAATCCTGCAAAATACCAAGCAGCGGGCTATAACCCCCGCGCTATGGTTCAAATGTTTGATTTAGCTATTGACAACTTTTGGACACCCAACCGGGACGCAACACTTGATATGCTTGCCCGCAACGACCATCAAACCCTTTTAAACCCTGCAATGAGCGGATTAAACGGAATGGATGGTTTGTTTGACAGGGTAAAAAAAGGCGTAACCCAAGCAGCACAGCAAGTAAAAGAGGTGATAAAAAACCCCGGAGCAGCAGCGCAAAACGTTATCAATCAGGTTAAGGATAAACTCAACATTCCGCAAAATGTGCTCAATTTTATCCAAGATGTAATTGATACCGGCAAAGAGGTAGCGTTTTTTATTCCCCGAAAAGCCTTCATGGCCTTGGTTGCATTGAATTTTAGGGCATTAGGCACCAATCTAAAAAAAGCACTTGAGGTACCTGAGCAGCGCAAAAGGCTGCAAGATATGTGGGAAAAGAGCTTTGGTGGGGACTTTCAAAACCTAATCAACGTAGTTAATAATGGCGCAAAAAACAAAATGTTATTTGGCCTTGGTGCATTAGGAACTGGTGGCGCAGAAACGGTGGCTGCAACCGTAGCAGAAGCTACCCCGGTTTTAGCAAACAGCACACTTGCAACAATAATAAGTGCAGTGGGAGGCGGCGCAGCGGCCGTGAACGAAATCGCCGACGCAGTTCAAAAGGCAAATGAGGCAAAAAATAAGGTGCAAAATTTGGTTAACCAAGGCCAAACAGCAGCGGCACAGGTTCAAAACGCAATCAATCAGGGCAAAGCCTCTGTAGCTGCCGCACAAACATTTGTGAACAACAACGCGCCTTCGTTCATTAACAACAACCTGCCATCGTCTAAAACCACGCCGCCTGCACAAACAAATATTATTCCTCCACAAACCACGCCTACCCCCAATCCAAATGCAATGATAATCGGCGGCAGTAATGTTTCATTAAACCCTGTTCAAAACCAATTACCGCCAACAACCGCCAATAGTTTTGTTACTACTCCTCAAGAGTCATACGAAAACAAACGTACTCTAACGCCTGAAAACGCATGGGGCGAAGGCATTGTAAATGCGTTAAAAAATGTCCCTAAGGACGCAAACGGTACTAATCAAACACAGCCACCTGCAAAAAAATCAAGTGCAATGCCTATTGCAATTGCATTGCTTATAGGCTTAGGCATATACAAAGCAACCCAAAACGGCGGCGGCAAACCCTCTATGGGCGGTATTCCGCCTAAAAAAACTAAAGGCAAAACAATCAAAATAAAACTTTCATAACAATTATACAATGGACTTTAAATCAATCAACTACACAGAAGCCGGTAAGCAGGGTGCAATTACCGTAGGTGCCGGCTTTGGTGGTTTTACAGCAGGCCACATAGTAAATAAACTGCTGAATAAAGACAATAAACCTATGATTACATGGGGTATGGCAATTTTGGGGCTTGCAGGGGCAGGACTGAGTATTGCTATGAACAAACCCATGTATGTAACCGCTCTTGCTGCTGGTGTAGGTATCTATGGCGTAAGCAAAGGAGTTTACGACGTAGTAAACGAACCATCTGTAGGCACCTCAGGTATCGGATTTTTACCCGAAAGCCTAAAAAGCACATTGAAAGAGTGGGTTGCGCCCGTTGGTGTATCGGGTCCCGGTATGGGTAATTTACCCGGTTACGAATTTAACGCCGACCAAGACCCGTTGTTTTCATCACTAATGGGTAACGGTATTATGCAGCAAGCAACTCAACAATGGAAACAAATCAATCAGGGCAATCCAAAACCCGGTATTGCTCCAATTCCCGGCGGTGTTCAAAAAATGCAAAACATTGACCCTTCATACAGGTTGATATGCCAACAAATGAGCGGTATGGGTAATCCTGATGACGGCAACGTATCTCAATTACTGTAATCAATCAAAAACCTCATAAACAAAAATTCAAAAATCATTTATCACATACATAAGAAACCATGAAAAATTCAAATATTTGGTCAGATGTACTAAAGGCATGGGTACCACCACACGTTGATTTCCTTGCCAAAAAAGTGCTTATGGACGGAAACTCAAACGAAGAGTTGCGCCGGAAAATCGAATCGGGGCAAGCCAAAATCCGTGATTTTGAGCATTACTCGGCGACAAAAGTGGGTGTTGGTTTTGCGCCCAACCCTTCTGTAGGAGCCACAATTCCATTGATTAACCCCAACCTTGATATTCAGCCCGGTTTAACCTCATTAAACAGGGGCAAGGTTGGCAAAGAGGCTTACAGTGTTATTTATGGAGTACAGGTAATGTATGGCGAATCAGCCAACACAGCCGCTGAAGCGTTGTATGTAAACCGTGTGTATGGTATTAACATCACCTCAGCAGCAACCGCGCAGCCTCCGTTTATACCTGTTTTGGTTCAAAACTCTGACTATCGCTTCAATGTTGGCGGTCAAGACCCAGTAGTAATTCCGGGCAACCGCTTCTTTGTGGACGACACAAGGATTGTGAACGAGAACGGTCAGCACGTGGTTATGTTAAGTACGCCAATTTTTGTTCCCGGCGAATCACAGTTAACCGCAGATGTACTACCCGCAGTTGCAGGTACGGCATTGGGTGCAAACGCTTGTGTTCGCGTGAATTTCAAGATGGCTTCGTTTATCGTTTAAGCCTTATCCTCCATAGTTTATAGTTAGTATAAAGCCGCTGGCAACGGCGGCTTTTTAATTCTTATCAAAAATGAAAGAATACAGGTATTTTACAAAGACATTTACCCGTTCGGCAGGAACTGCCACAGGCACTTACACCGAACAAATTGTTTTTCCTAACGGCTACCAGATTGTAGAAGGTTGTAATTTATATGAAATTACTACCGGTTCTTCAAGTTATTACCGTGTAGGGCTTAAAACAGAAGGTGGGGTTTATATACAAGAGTTAACGCACAAAAACGATTGGATTTGCTCTACTGCGGTTAATCCAAGCGAGCGTTACAAGCCACTGAATATAAATTCAAACTCTGTTTACACCCTTGAAGTTTTTTTTCCCGAAAACCTTTCAGGAACACCACTAACCTTTGACCTTGCTTTCATCATTAGTAAAGAGTTTTAAGCATGGTGTTTTTCGCTGTTACATTTATAGACCAGCTTATTGAAACGGAAGGGTTTTTACCTGTCAGGGGGCTTGACGCGTTTAGTGTTGAGAACACGGGTACTTCAACGGCCACTATTGGCACCAACACCACACTTGTTGCAGGTCAGGAGCGTTCATTTGACCAAATTATCGGCGGCAAATACAGTGATAATATTCCTGTGAGGTTTGCGAGCGGCGGCACTAATCGCTTAGTAATACGCGGTTTTAGTTTGAATCCGAACACAACAATTGAACCAAGGAAATAATGAAAAAGGGATCTTATGGTATATCGCCCTTACCGGGTAATAAAACATTCGGTGCGTCAGACCGCAGGATTTTATACCTGCTTGCTGATGTTCCGAATGCTGCTTTTGCCTTGGCTACAAGGCAATTGTTAAATACTTATACCGGTCCTTTGGTAAGAGTAAGAAGGCTTTCTGATAACGCAGAAACAGGAATATTACCGGACTATTTAAAGAGTTTGTCCGACTCCAGCGCCACAGAATCGGGTCAAACCTTGGCAGGGTGGCAAAACTCACTAATTTATGGAGCAGTTTGGTATGACCAATCCGGTAACAATCGTTTTGTGAACCAAACAACTGCCTCAAATCAATATCAATTAATAATCTCTGCTAAGCCGCATTTTATAAGTGACCTTTTAGGAGTAAGGCTTTGGAATTTCGGAACAAAATTAAATTCAACTTTATACGGCGCGGGTAAGCAATTTACAATATCATGTAGCTTTAATACAGCCCCCCCGCCCACAGGAGATTTCAGTTTTATTTACCAGGTTGCTACATCTGAAAGCAACCCCGCAATGAGCGGAATGAACGCAAGAATAATCGGTGTAAACCCATCAGGAATGGGTAAATTATCCATACAAATTGGTGATTTAGCAGCTTCTTCAGCAGCCACAATTGAAAGCGTAACAGCGTTTAGCACTTCAGTATCGAATAACTTTATAATTATGTATGATGGCACGGAAAATTCAAGCGTGTTAAACAGGTTTAAAGTGTTGAGAAACGGGGTGTCAGAACAAATGCAGGTTTCGTTTTCTACAGGCGCGTTTCCTTTTTCAATAGCTGCTCCCGCAACTAACGGAAGTATACGACAAGAGTTTAGCTCAACGAATAGAACAAGGATTTATGAAATGATAATTTGGCCGCGAATACTTACAAGCCTTGAACAACAATTCGCTGCCAATTCTGCAAAAAAAGCCTATGGATTCTAAATATTATACAGGATTGGTGTTTGACGCCATTGAAGACGCAGTGCAATTTGCCAAAATGGATGTGCCTGAAACATCCGTAACGCAATACTTGTATCCGGTTGTAACAACTACTGAAGGTAAAGTATTTGTTGTGGTTCTTGACATTAATCAGTTGCCTGAAGAAGCAATAAGCGAGGTTAAAATTTTAAAAGTTAACGACAATCAATTTACATGATACCATTAGCAATATTAGTTTCAGTGGACTTATGGGCTTTGTTTTTAGCAAGTATGCCAATCGGGGCGTTGCTAATTGGCCAATGGGTATATATGCGCGTTTCACTTGCTAAAATGCAGGTGAAAATTGAGCACCAAAACGAAACTATAACAAAAATGCAGGAAAAACAGGAGAAACAAGATTCTGTGCTTCAAGAGATAAAAGCAACTGTTATCGAAGTAAAAACAATTATAGAAAGGAGCAAACTGTGATTAATGCAAAACAAGCCGCAATACGAATTTTCAACCGCGCGGTTGAAATAATGATTTATGGTCATGGAGCCGCAATAACCCCAAAAAAAGTAAGGGTTGAGGACATCGGTTCGGCTCCTTCAGATATTGAGCAATATCTCAACGATATTAGTACTACTTATTCAGTTGATACCATAACCATTGATTTTTACGGGAAAAACGGCACCGCTACCAAAAAAATAGGTACCGAAGAGGTGAGCCTTGATAATGATTCATTAGCTGAAGCTCCTCTGCAACCCCAAACATCCAATTACCAGCCCCCTGTTATATCGGCTATGCCCACGCTTTTAGGCCTTGGCGGCCAGCAGGTAGGGTATATAGGAGATAAGGATTTTCTTATCCAACACTATAAAACTCAGTACGAGGAGGCGCGTTCAGAAATATCCGACTTAAAGCAAGAGATTAAAAACTTGCGCGCTGAAAGGGATGAGTTAAAGGCGTTCAAACTTTCTTATGAGAAACAAAAAGAGTTGGATGAATTAATAGCCAAGGCCGGCAAAAAAGACTTCTTTGAAGGACTGTCAGGGTTTTTAGAGAAAAATCCCGAAATAACTCAAGGGATAGTATCAAAAGTAATGGGTGCCACTGCGGCAAATGAAACTACTCAAACAGCAATGCCCGGCCTTGATGGTATTGAAGACGATTCGTTCAGGGTTACTATGGGTCAATGGATACAAGGGTTAAAAGACAAAATGGATGCCGGCGACCGCGAATGGATAGGCATGGCATCGGTGGTACTTACGAAGTTCTACCACGATAAAGAATACTTGAGTCATATCTATAATATGGTTCTTCAGGCGCAAAATCAACAATAATAATAAGATGGCAGAAACTATAACTATTGAGGTTGGAGACGTTTTAGACCGTTTTCAAAAGGAGCAAAATTTGAGGGTAATAGCAAAACAAACCCCTCAGAACATTCAGACCCTTGCTAACATAGCCGGCATGCGGCAAGAAACATTAAATATTTTGGCTGAGCTGCTGAAAAAGCCAGGCATTGAAGAAAAGCTGGCAAGGAACAAAAAACTAATAATAGGAGCACTTTAATATGAACTCATCGGCAATAAAAGACATCGGAATTGGTTTGTTTTTCCTCTTGGGAGGCATAACAGCGGCTAATTACTTCAAAAAAAAGCGTGACGAGGTTACACCGGGTACCGACGCTAATCAAGAGGTAAATTTGAAAGCTATTGCGGTTGACACCAAGCAGCTAACACAAGACCCGTTTCAATACAAAAACATTGCTGACCAAATTTACAATGAAGTCAGCAAGCGCACATATATATTAGTCTTCTACACGTACAATAGTCAAAAACTATTTGGGCTTTTAGAGGGGTTAAATACTGATGAGTTAAAACAAGTGGCCAAAGATTTTGGTGTTAGGGCTTGGCGGTTTTTGGATGTAATAAATATGCCTGACGCCGGTACCATATTCGAGTGGTTTGAGATGGTGCTAACTAAAGAACATCTTGCGCGGATGAAACAAATTTGGCTACCAACAGGCCTGTGGAAGGTTAGCAACGACCTTAAAAGTAAGTTTAATACTGAATATTATAAGGCTTGGATTGCAGCCAGCTTGGATAAAGAAGCCCCTGAAAAATTGACGCTTGGAAAGTCCGTCTACAGCTTGCGTACCGGAAAAGAAAATCTTGGTTTTAGTGATGCCGGCTATTGGGATGTAAATTCCTATACCCAAAAAGCGGGCACCGGCAAATATGATATGTTTGTACGTCCTGCGAGCGCATCCGCACCTTGGGGGACAATTACCGGCGTAAGTAAACGCAACGGTAAAGCCAACCTTGTAAAAATCAAAATCACACAAGACGGAATTTACAGCACCAATGTTCAGGCCGTAAAGGGTCGTGAAATATGGGTGTTTGCCTCGCGCCTTACCCTTAATCCTTACAGCCCACCATCAATGAATGGAATGGGAATCGTTTCGGAAGTAAGACCAACACAAACAGTAAGTAATTTATTATGAGAATGCTCAAAAACCTATGGACAATAACCGTAAAAAACTGGCGGACAAGTTTTGCCGGATTGGTTTGTCTTGTTGGGCTTGTCTTGTTCTCACAGGGCAAGATTACTACTGAAGAATTTTTGAGCCTGATGGCTTTTGTAGGCTCATTAGGACTGTTTTTATCCAAAGACGGGCAAACAGCCCGCGAATACGAAAAAGAGCGTAGGAAGCCATGAAAGCCCTGTTAGCACTTATACCATTAGCAATAATTTTAACAGCAGCAAGGAAAATGACAACATTAACCAAAAAGCCGCAAAAAGCGCGCGCTATTAAATACATCGCAATACACGTAACCGCAACCCAACAAAACACCACGCTGGCAGCACTTTGGCAGGGTTGGAAAGCAAGAGGCTTTACCCGTGCCGGGTATCATTACCTTGTTTGGCCGGATGGTAGGGTTGAGCAATTAATTGACGAGGGGTTAATTTCAAACGGGGTGGCCAACTACAACACCCCGACTGTAAATGTGGCCTATGTTGGCGGTATTATAACAGGAAAGCCGGGCGACTACCACGATACCCGAACACCGCAACAAAAGGCATCATTGCTGCAAATTGTACGCGAGCTGAAAGGGCGTTACCCCGGCGCAATAATTCAGGGGCACAGGGATTTTCCCGGCGTAGCAAAAACCTGCCCAAACTTCAACGCTAAAGCTGAGTACGCTAATGTATGACCAATACTTTGCCTTGTGGTACAGTAAAATACTTGCCCCGTGGGAAGGTGGAATAGCCGACCGGCCACCCAAGGCCGACCCCGGTGGACTCACTAATCGCGGGGTAACAATTGCCGTATGGAAGGAACAAGCCCCAAAGCTGTTTGGCATTCCGGGCAATGAAAATACGCTCAGGCAAATAACCAAGGAGCAAGCTATCAAGATTGCTTACGAGGTATATTGGAAATTCTACGCTATTGATAAGATTTCCAATCCGGCCATAAAAATTTTAGTGGCCGACTCAGTTTGGGGCGGCGGTGGTTATAAAAGTGTTGGCTATCCAACCGGTACCTATGCACAACGTGCAGCACAGATAAACGCCGATAGCGCAAGAAACAGCGGGCTTTTTAATACAATGCTAAACAGAAGGGTAGTTTACCTAAAAAGCCTCGACAACTACGAGGATAATAAAAACGGATGGTTAAACCGGTTGGTTTATGGCGACTCCACACGCGCAAGTATTTTGCAGCTTGCAAAACAAGGATTGAATACGACGGGTGCAAAAGTTGGCTTGGGTGTAGCCGGCTTGGTAGGGTTGTTTTTCATCGGCCGCGCCGTTTACAAATCACTCAATAAAACCGCATAAAAATGCAGCAAAACAATAACAAAGAACTAACCAGGGCGATACTTCAGGTACTTGCTTTTTTAGCCTGTATCGTCTTCAGCGGCTGCGCAAAGAAAACGTTTACAAAAAATAGCGAGCTGCATTCAACCGATAGTGTTTCCATAGTTGAAAAAGTAAGGATAGATACTATCACAACCAAGGCTGATAGTGTGTATTTCTCAATCCCGGTTTTCATTGACACCTGTAAAAGTTTGTTCAAAACCCCAATACGCATAAAATCGGGAAAATCAGACCTGAAGATTGAACTTAGCGGCAACAACATTAAAGCAAGCTGCTTGTGCTCTGCTGAACAATTAACGATACTGGCCAAGGAAAGAGAAATCGAACGGTTAAAAACGCAGCTTACCAAAACTACTGAAGCTAAACAAGTTCAGAAGCTACCTAATTGGTTTACATGGGGTGCTTTTTCGATACTGGGAATCACCATATTTGGTGTTTACAGAACAATAAAAAAGAAATAAAACAATGTTAAAAACACTACTATTTGGCGGTCTGCTAATAGGCGGTATAGCATACGCCAACGCAAAAAATAATACAAATAGCGGCGGGTTTAACCCCGTTCCTAATCCCGACCAAGAGCCGCATCCATCGCCCACGCCATCAGGTGATGGCGGCAGTAATGATGTGCTGATAACCAACCACGATGTGGTTTGGGATTATAAGAGAGAGTCGGGAGTATGGTACACGCGCCGAAAGCCATCGGGCAATTGGATTAATATGCAAGTTAGTCTTACACCCGCTAACTATTCAACTGCAATAAGCAGGCTTGAAGCGCATTTGGCGCAAGGCCTTTCAGGGTTTTCAAACTTATTATAAACAAAAAAATGGCAAAAAAAATATCCAAAACAGGGCTTGACGGCGTTTATTCCGGTAAATTCTTAAACGGCGCAATACAATTTCAGATTGATAACCAAGGTCCCGAATTACTTATTGATTTCATCAAACCAATAGATGAGGCAGTTGTTTTAGACCCGGTAGCAACTGACAAGAAAACCTTCAGTAATCAATTTTTGAATGCCTTTGCATTTCAGTGGCAAAAAATTGCTGATGAAATTAAAAAGGATTACCCTCTCAATAGATTCATTAAAGAATTTGTCAAACCCTTACTTGATTCATACATAAGTGAATATGAATTGAAGGGTTATAAATTCGGTAATAAACCAACGAAGGTTTTTAAGAAGAAAACTTCAGGCTCCAGCATCCGTATAGATAAACCCGTTGCCCAAAAACCGGAACCAATGAAAGCAACCAAGAAAACCGCCCAAAATCCTAAGCCAGCAGGCAATAAAGCTGAAAAAAGAACAAACATCAAACCCAAGCGCACAAAGAAAGTGGTAAAGAAAACCACTCGCAAAACTCTTGATGTGCGCAGCGCGCCTAAAACAGGCGTTGCAAATCAGTTTATCAGGCGTATTGCTTACTGTATCAACCGCAAGATAGATGCTCGGACAATAATTAATCTTGTGGAAGATATAAAGATGGCTAATGTTCAGCTTCAATCCATCAAGGGCACACAGCATTTTGGATTGATTGACAGGGTGTATAAACAATTGGCCGAAACGGTTAACAGTTTGCCCAAAGATGCTGACTTTGTGAAAATTGAGGTTAGCGATTCATTGCTTAGTCAAATCAAGTCCGTAACTACTAACAAAGAAAGCGAAGCAAGCCGATTAAAAAGGGCTTACGTGAGGCTTCAGGGCAAGGATGTTTTACCAATCGACGCAAAAAGGCTATTAAATAGGATAGATACTGCAATTGCGCGAAAAAGCATATCTCCCGGCGATTTCTCTTCAATAAAAGGAAATCTTGATAAAATAGCCTCAGGCGTAAATAAAAAAATAGCTGCTGATACATCGCTTGCCGGGGCGCAAAAAACCACCAAAGGCTTTAAAGTCGGTCAAAAAGTATTGCATAAGCCAAGCGGCGGAATAATGACAATAAAATCAATACGCGGCGGCGTAGCCAGTTGCTATGATGAAAACAGCAAACAAGGCGTGTCAGTTGTTTCTTTAAACAACCTTGCGAGGCTAACCAAAAAGCCTGCTGCATCTAAATTGAGCAAAAAGTTTAAGGCAGGCGAGGAGGTGCTTCATAAGCCTACGGGTCAAATAGTTAAGATTGTAAGGATTTATGAAACAAAAGCAAGCTATAAAGACAGAGCCAAAATAGGCGGCGAATCATTAGTTCCATTAGTTGAGTTGGAAAAGGTAAAAGCCAAAACCGTAAAAAAGAAATAGGGGTACACCGAAAGGCAAGCCCGGCGATGGCCGGTGTGCCCCCAAAACTTGCCGATATATTTAGCAACATTGATAAAATCCCTGAGCGAAAAGCTGAAGGGGAAAAACTAAAACCCTTAAAGGGCGACCTTGGCAAATTTTTTGGAAACATTGAACGTTACAAAACAGCAATAACTATCGAAGGACACCAAGGAGCGGGCAAAACGCAATTTGCTTTTCAAATTGCTGATGCCTTCGCCGAAAATGACTATAAAGTAGCACTTTGGGCAATAGAGTTGGGTGCGCAAAGCGAACTTATTACCCGCAACAAAGAGAAGTATATAAAGCCGGGCAATCGAGAAAAAATATTTGTTACCGACAACGAATATCTTAATAATATTAAGCTGGCCGCTCCTCACTTTGATGTAATGATAATAGACTCTTTCACCAAGGTAAAATATGACGATGGCGGCGAATATGTTTATTCTAAGGAACTTGATGCGCTGCGCAATGAGTTCCCCGAAACCATATTTGTAGTGTTGTTTCAGCGAAATAGCAAAGAGACAATAAGAGGCGGGCCCGCTCCTTTATTTGACGCAGGGATTAATATTGAGGTTGTAAAGGTTGACGACACCTTTGCCAACAACTACGCTAAAACTTCAAAAAACCGATATGGTCAATCAGGGTTAATGTACAGTATTGCTAAAAAAACAATTGTCAAACCCCCTGCTGTTCAGGAAAAAACAAAAACCAAAAAAGAATAGTGGTAAAATATTTGTTATAATTGTGAGCATGAAACAACTATTAATTTTTGCACTTGCGCTACTAACAGCAAGTTTTACAACCGACGAAACACAGCAGGCCACAGTTAAAAAAGTTAGTGGCAAGTATGTGTTTTACTACAATGAGCCGGTTCAGCCCTACGAAACTGTTTTCACGTTTACTACCACCTACCCGGCTTTAAAAAAGGGACATTGCTATACAATTGCCGGAACAGCAGATTTATTAATGCGTTCAGCAATGACAGAAGCCGGTGCGCAAGCAAAGCAATTTGATGCGATAATAATTACACATGGCCAGCGGGATTTAGCTGTTAAGTTTAAAACAGATACGATAATTAATAACCTTGCTGTCGTTGAAAAAACACAAAGCAAATCAGTCTTTACGTTTTGTGAACCAGTTAAACAATATGATGTTGTAGAATCTATAAAAGTTAGAAGGGGAGACCCCATAACAGGAGAATGCCGCCAACAGCACAAGATTGTCGAAATGACACTTAAAGACGCTGAAAAGTCAGCTAAAAAAGGCAAGAGTTATGACGCAATAATTCAAAGCGATAACGAAAACCATCTTTCTATAAAGTTTAAATAGAACACCTTAAAATTTTCAAAAAAAGGGATTGTTTCAAAAATCGAAACAGTCCCTTTTTAATTAAAAATCGTGTTAGTTTATAAATTTATTGCTTGTAAATCAATAAGATACAAAAAATAAAATACATTTTATTGTATTATACATTTTATTGTATATCTTTGTATTGTCATTTTGAAACAAATAATAATTTAATAATTACAACGATGAAAAACACAATTTATTCAATCCAAACACTTCCTCAAGGTTACGGACACTGGTCTATCACACTTGATATTGACAACCCTGCGCTTAATTATTCTGATGAAGACTATTATTGGGTTGAAACCGGTAACACTAAAGAAGACGAACCCAAAACCATTAAGATTAAACACATCACTACAAATGCAGGGGCAATCGATGGCAATGATGGATTTGAACATTCTTTAGCTAAAGAATGCCTTATAGCAAATGATTTGGATACAGAATACTTCGATTTTTCTTTATTGAAGTCTGAAAAATAATCGTAACCCCGCCGCCCGTCGGGTAATACGGGCTAATCGAACCTTACAGGAATTATTAACCGCTTAAAAATTACGATTATGGAAATTAGCAACGAAAAAATTAACCAAATAGCTGAAGCTATTGCTAATAAAAACCACCAGGTATTTAGTAATAGAGAGTACGATAAGTTTACCGATGGATTGTTTTGGGCATGGGAAAATTGGGCTAATGATGTTATAGAATCCTACCATAAGGGGTTTGAAAAACCCGAAGAGCCTACACATGAATTTAGGTTACAATATACGCAGGACGTATTATCTAATGTACCCGAAGAATGGCAAGAACTAATAGAAAGTTTTAATCAATAAAAAGGGGGCAAATAGCCCCCTTCCGTCATTTTGAAGTAATCACAAGGTGAAAACTAAAACACAAATTTATGGATATAAAACAACAGGCACAAGCAGTGCAGCAACAAATAGGGCGGCTTGTTAAACTTAGTAGAGAAACAAATGGGTGGAGCCAACAGCAGCTTGCGGATAAAATGCAATTGCCGCAATCAAGGGTGGCGCGTATAGAGGCCGGAGAGTTTAACTTTACGGTTGAAACGCTTTGTAGAATTGCAAACGCGTTTGGCAGGCCGTTGGATATAAAATTTTAAATAGTATATACCCCCTTAGCCACCTTGTCCTTAACCTCTAAGGCAACACGTTCCGGCAGAATATCTACATAGTATTCTGCCGTTGTGTTTATAGATGCGTGTCCCATCATTTTAGCAGTGGTTTCGAGACTAAACAACTCAAAACTAACCTTCGTTGTGCCAAATGTCTTTCGACCCCACCCGCTTGACAGATTAACATTTAATCCCGCCTCAGTGGACAAGGTTTTCAGGTGGTCATTAAATTTTTGATTACTTATTAATCCCCACCCGTCCTTATACGAATCCAACAGCACCCTTATTTTAGTTGTTACCGGAATTGCGCACATATTGCCGTTTTTTGCGCGAGCGTGCATAATCATATCAACGCCATCAAAGTTTATTATCTGCTCAGGGTTGAATTTTTTTAAATCTTTGTACTCAAATCCTGTGTAACAGAGAAACAAGAATATATCACGAACCCTTGCCAGTGACTCTGAGTGTGGGCAAAGTAACTCTAATCGCCGCACGTCTGCCGGCAAGAGGCGTTTTTTATCTTTTTTCGGTTCTCTTTTAAATGTTTCATTGGCCAGCGGACTGTAATCAAAATATTCTTTTGAAACGCCAAACCTTAAAACCCGCTTTACTAACTGCAATATTCTACAAGCGTATGTTTTGTTGTTGCTGATGCCACTTTCACCAAGTAGCCAATCGTATAGCCGTGTTGCAATTGTCGGTTTGAAATTAACCGCAAGTAAGCCGCCAATGCCATTTTGTTTTAAGAACAACGCAATAGTGTTTTTCTTAGAAGCGTGAGAGCCAATAGTTGACAGAGTCACCTTACCGCCTTTCTTCTGTTCAGTTAAAAAAAGTTCAAACAGGTTTAAAAATGCTATTTGTTGACTGCCCCGCGCCGTAAATTTTTTTCTGATTGTCTCAGGGTCTAACGGGGCATTAGTTGCCTTCAGGTTCAAGTAAATAGCATCTAAATCGGTTTTAATTTGGTTGAGCTTCATATTATCGGTTGCTTGACCAATCACAACCTGCTTTTTACTGTCCCAATTTTTGACAGGTATTACAATGCCAACGCTAAATTTGTTGCTCTCCCGTCCATTAATGATTATTCGGCAATATAATGGAGCAAGGCCGGTTGATGAGATAGCATTTTTACGCAATATGAACCTAATACGCATTTTATAATTCCATAAACAGTACTGCATTCGCCCGTCCTTTCATGTAAGTTACGCAATTATGGGGGGCGAAATTGTACTGTACCCGATTTTGTACCCGATTTTCGACCAATGATACCAATGGTTGTAAAAAAGAAAAGGCCGCAAACCTCTGTGTTTGCGGCCTTTTGTAAGACACTTTAGTGGACCCGAAGGGACTCGAACCCCTAACCTTCTGATCCGTAGTCAGATGCTCTATCCAATTAAGCTACGGGTCCATTGTTTTTCAGTGTTTCAGGCATTGCTGCCGTTCCGAAAAAGGACTGCAAATATAGGGGAATTTTTGATTGATGAAACACTTGATGAAAATTTTTTTAAAAAAGTCATAAAAAAACCCCGTTGTGTCTCCCGACACCCCAGGGCCAAACTATGAAAACAATTAATTATCTGCTTAATTGTTAATACAAAGTTCACAATAAAAAGTTTCGTATGCAATAAAAATATGTGTTGATACAATAAAAAAAGCCCCGCGGAGTGCGGGGCTTCTTTAAACAAAGCCTTTTGCAAGGCTGTTATTGTTGATTTTTAGCGTTGTATAGCCAAACGTTGAGTATAGGTGCCGGTGGCAGTCTCAACAGTCAGCATATAAATTCCGGCTTCAAGCATGCTCACATCAACACCGGTTGAGAAGGTGTTTACATTGTTAAGCGCAATTACTTGTTTGCCTTCAATAGTGCTTACAGATACAGTATTGATGGTTTCAGGCATTTCAACCAAAACATCAGTATTAGCAGGGTTAGGATAAACTGCTAATGGGTTATTGGCTGTATTTCCAACACTGTTCATACGCTCTCTAACCAATGTTATAGCAAAAGGCTGGTTGGCAAACCTGTTGTATGAGCCTGTAGTAGCCCTAACAGTCCATTGCAGTGATATAGATTGACCCACATTGATACCTTGTGCATTCATCAAGTTGATGATTTGGAAGTAAGGTAATGAAATAGACGGAGCACTACCACCAACATTTGATGGGAAGCTTGCCAATGGGCTTGAGAAATCACCCGCAGGTACATCCAACATAAAGGTGTAGGTAGCAGGGTTTAAGCCTTGCGCAGGTATTGGAGTTCCCCAAGTAGCATCCAATGTTTGGATAGATGCGCCTTGAATAGTTACTGTGCTGCCGTTTGCAGGGGTTAGCAGGTTGAATGCTGAAAGTGAATCAGCAGGGATGATAATATCGTTGCTGTCGCGAGGGAACAATTGGTAACCGCTGTTGTAGGGTGATGAAGCATCAAACTGACCGCCAATACCAATAATGCTAAATGCTTTGGTTGGTTTTGGTTTTCCGATAAGTTTGTGGGTATTAGGTACTAAACGAACCATTACAGAGTCAGCACCGCCGTTGTAGTAAACATA
This sequence comes from Bacteroidota bacterium, assembly GCA_008933805.1. Taxonomy (NCBI): domain Bacteria; kingdom Pseudomonadati; phylum Bacteroidota; species Bacteroidota bacterium. Next base: position 71,044 of record WBUH01000018.1, on the reverse strand, counting down.
TTGGTTACCTGAAATCCAGTTGCCGGTTTTAGCAGTAACGTTGTTCATACGTACAAGTTCCGATTCGCCGTTTTCATTCAAAGTAGTGATCAAGAAAGGAGTTCTTAGCGGTTGGTTTGATTGGTGGAAGATAATCGTATCCAAGAAATCAAGCTGAGCCAAACCGTTGAATTGTGATAACCTGCCACGAATGGTTAAGCTATCGCCTTGGGCAACTGTATAGCCAAATGCACTGGCAGGGCTAAAAATACCGATACCCGCAGTTTGGTCGCGCAAAGTAAATTGGAAACCTGTGGTTCTTAAGTTATCACCGTAAACAACACCTGTAATTTCATACAATTTGTTCAAAGAGTCAGAAACACCATTTGCATTCACACCCCTTATGTCGGCAATGTTCACCTTGCGGTAATCGTTATCAGTAATAGTTACCAAAGCGCTGTCGCTATTGCTAAACACAGCACCGTTAGTAGCGTTGCTTAGTGCAAACCAGATGGTTTCAACAGCTTCAGAAACATTATCATTAATAATAGGAATATTAACCACAATGCTATCCGATGAGTTAGCAGGGAAGTTAATCACCTGTGGCGAAGAGAACGTATAATCAGAACCGGCTGTAGCATTACCGCCTACTACTGAAAGACTGCAAGTAGTGGCATTGCTGTTAGCATTGGCAATATCAATTTGAAGTGAGATGCTGCCTACTGCTTCGCTAACGTTGAACGAAGTAACTTTAAAGCTAAGTTCAGGATAGTTTGATGAAGTACCTTTTACATATACTTTTTTATCGGTAGCACCGGGGCTGCTAAACACGATTGAGTCTTCGAACACACCGGTAGAAGTTGGGTTGAAACGAACATCTAAAACAGTAGTAGTGATAGTGCCTGATGAATGAGGAACTTTAATAGTACCACTAGAAAACGCATTAACACCTGTGCGGATTTCGAAAGGAGCATTTACACTAATCATTAATGAATCGGTAAGGTTGCTGCCTTCAAAAACAAAGTTAGACGCTGATGAAGGGTTGTTAGGATAAGTTAAACCAAAATCATTAGTAAAACCTGCGGTGTTTACAACAATAGTAGGGTTGCTTGATGTGATGGTAATTTGTGTAGCAATACTATCAATAGTAGCCGCACTGGTTAAAACTTTTGTTACGGCTGAACGGGCAGTTGTCCATGTATTTGAAGTAGCATCATAAGTACCTGTTAATTGAGTAAATGAACTTGCTACGTTAATATCAGGAGCAATAAACGTGTTAGTACCTTCACCAAACAAACCTTGTGAGTTGCTGTATTTATCATTGGTAGGCACAGTATAGCCTGCACCCGCAGTAGCAGGTTTAGCAGTACCTATACCTGAACCCATAAATATAGCATCAATAGGCACAGCAGTAGAATCGTTGGCAGTTAGTGCGCCTACAAAAACGCCTACACCATCAGCATTAGCACCACCGTTACCAAAAATACCTCCGCCATTTGAATTGGCAGAGCCAAAACCATCACCCGCTGTAGTATGTGGTGTAAGGGTTTTAATCCAAATTTGGCTGCTTATATCAGCACTTTGTCCACCGCTTACTTTTTTACCTGAGCCACCTACATAAAAAACGTCACCTTTATTTACAGTTCCGCTGTTTAGGTGAAAACCGTAAGAAATGCTTAAACCGTTTACCCATCCTTTTTTTGTTGCTGTACCGTTGTTAAGAAAAACAACCGTGTGTGGGTTGGTAGAAAAGTTGATGTTTTGCGTTGCAACTAGCTGAACATACTCGTACATCGAGTCTGTTCCCGAAGGGTTACCCATAACCCCTGAGATAACAATTTGCGAAAAGCCTACCTTTGCAAACACAAACAGGCACAATAGCGTTAAAATTCTCTTCATAACTTTATATTTTGGTTCAAAGGTCAAATTTATATGTTAAGAATGCGTTATCCAAAAGTTGAATCACTTACTTAAATGATTATAATACAAGACACTATAATTTCTGAACATCTTTTTGACATTAACTTTACTTGTCACCTCGAAAAGTGCAAAGGGGCGTGCTGTGTAGAAGGGGATAGGGGCGCACCGCTGGATGCCAACGATATTGAGCAAATAGCAAACAACCTGGAGGCAGTGAAGCCGTATATGACCCCCGAATACATAAAAGCGATTGACGAAAACGGTTTTTATGAAATAGATGAAGACGGAGAGGCAGTAACTACTTGCCAACCTACCGGTGAGTGTAATTTTGTGGTATATGACCACACAGGCACAACACAATGTGCTATAGAACTGGCACATAAGGATGGTAAAATAGACTATAAAAAGCCCGTATCGTGCCATTTATACCCCGTGCGCATACAAAAATACAAGCACTACATGGCCGTAAACTACAGCCAGTGGGATATATGCAATGCCGCCTGCTCATTGGGTAATGAACTTAAAATGCCCGTGTACCGCTTTGTAAAAGATGCCTTGATACGCAAATTTGGCCAAGAGTGGTATAATGAGTTAGAAACGCACGCACCCAACCACCCCTGATGGGTTAGAAACCTTGCCCAAAAGGTGTGGGCACTTGCTTTAGTCTTCTTGAGAAAATAAAATACCCTAAAATATCGGTAGCTGTTTTTAGCAACAAAAAGTAGATAAACGTTTCAATCTTAAAGTTGGTAAAACCAAGAATAATAAAGATGTGCATGGGCACAACCCGCAAATAAGGCGAAAAAAACAGCGTAGCCATTATAGGAGGTTTAGCACGGTCGTAGTGTATAGCCTCCTTTGTTTCAACAATCAGCCCGATAATAATAGCCACAAGCGTACCCAGCAACAACAAAAAATCAACCCTGCCGGGTATTTCGCTCATCATAACAGCAAGAAAAATCAGGTACATAAAGTGAAACATCCCAAAATGCAGCATAAAAAATACCACACTGCCCCATTTGGCTTTTGAAGTATTTTGCAAGGGTTTGCCGTTTACCTTAAAGTTAGAAGGGTCGAAATTTCTTAACGAGCCCATCCGTATCACATGGAAAAAGCCAATCAACACACTTTGAAAATAATAGGTGATAATAATGGTTGATGCCTTTGAATTATCCGTGTAAAACAACGCAATCAGCAAGACGTTTGAGGCCAACAACGATACAAACACAGGATCAGTGAGTGTTTTTTGGAGACTATATGACGACTTACTTGCTTCCATACCGTAAAAATAACATATAACTTTATTCAAGATAGGGGATAGGAGGTAAATACTTCCAAAAACTACTTTGTCATAAAATTGTCAATTGCGGTGACAATCAACCGAAAAAGGGTAACGTAAATACACTTTAAGGCCATTGAATGTCATATTTTGCAAAGCGAAATGTCATTTTTTATCGCATTGTCAATTTTTTGTCATAAAAGTATGTATAATTGCATTGTTTAAAATCATTCTAAATAAAAATGATACTTGAAAGGTTAAAATTAGAAACACGTCCGCACCACGACAGGATTGAAGAAGTAGGTTTTTCAACTAAAATAATGAGCGGCCAGCTTACACTTGATGAGTACAAGCTGCTGGTGATTAACAACTACCGCATACACAAACTGGTAGAAGAAACGCTGGAACAAAACCCACAGGTGAAAAACCTTGAGGGGCTTGAGTTTGACAGCCGCAAAAAAACTGCAGCTCTTGCAAAAGACCTTGAAGTATTGGGTTTGAACCCTGCTGATTACCCCACCAATGATATTAGCCTTGATTTGTCTGATTTTCACAACGCTATGGGCACCTATTACGTGCTTGAAGGCAGCACACTGGGCGGTAGCGTAATTGCCCGCCAGCTTGCCAAAAACGAAGCCATTGCGGCCGCCACCGGAAACGAGTTTAACTTTTACGGTTGCTACGGCGATATGGTAGGCCCACGTTGGAAAGCATTTCAGCAAGTATTACTAAACGTGGCTACTGATACCACCGCCGAAGATAAAATGGTAGCCGGTGCAGCCGCTACTTTTGATGCCATGACCCAAATGTTTATCCAATCTCGCGGATTGGCCAACTAATAAAAGCCTTGCACACAGGCTGTGTGTAATTTTTAAACTACCCTGAGAACCCGCCCCACAAGGCGGGTTTTCTTTTTGGTATAACTGTCGTTCGTGCACCCGTCAATCGGTCTCCCCAAGCAATCCCAGCCCATAAATACCAACGGATTGCTTCAAAACCCCAAAGCGATTTTTCGCAATGACGATAGACAGGCATACGTGCGGTTGCCCATCCTGAGCCTGTCGAAGGGTGCAGCTTCAATACCAAATTCTAAATAATAAATTCTAAACTTGTAACACCCAATAACCCAATTATCGAATGATAAACGAAAACCCTTTGTGGAAACGACTGATGGATTACCACCTTGATAATCCTACGGTCAAATTTCCGTTTAGCGCAAGGCTGGCAAGGGAAAACGGTTGGGAGTTGGCCTATGCACTTGAGGCCATACACGAGTACAAAAAGTTTATGTTTTTGTTGTGTGTGAGTAACAAACCTCTTACCCCCAGCGATGAAATAGACCAAGTGTGGCACCTGCATCTGCTTTATACCCACGAGTATTGGGAGGTGTTTTGTCCCCAAGTGTTGCAAAAAACCATACACCACACCCCCACAGAGGGCGGCACTGCTGAGGGCGAAAAATTTACTGATTGGTATGCGCAAACGTTTATCGAGTATGAAAAGCATTTTGGCAAAAAGCCGCCTGAACCCCTATGGCCGCCTTCAAAAATCCGATTTAAAGAAACTAACTTTACCCGAGTAAACAGAAATAGGTTTTGGTTGCTGAAAAAACCTAAATAATTGTAAGCATGGAGTTACTGAAAACCCTTACCCCCGCCGAAACTTATTTTTTAGTCCACAAGGCCGAAATGAGCCAAAAACAGTTTTTACGCTTCACCTTGATGGATTTGATATTGAAGGGTGTACTTAATATAGTTGAGATTGAAAAAGACAATGTAAAATACCCTTACATGCTGGCAGGGGTTAATTTTGCAACTTACACCCCTAAACCCTACGAAGAGAGTTTTTTGCGTGCTTGCAAGTTTGACGAAGGGTATCAAACCTCCTTAAAAAACTATATTACTATCATCCTTCCCCTTACCAAACGATATAAACGCCAAATAGGACAAACCCCGCACATGGGGGGCTATTTTTACCGTACGTGGCTGCAACGCAACTTAATTGGCGGCTATAGTTTTACCAACGTTGGTGCACAAGCAGCTACTGAGCTAAAGGACTTACTGAAAAATGCAAATGATGAATACCACATCAACGGTGCGGTTACTGAAACGAAAAAACTCTTGGGTAATAACATTATACTGCTTACAGGTTTTAGCAGCCAAGATTTAACAGTTTTTGACGAGGAGATGAAACGCAAAGAAACTGCCGGCACTATTACAGGCGGCGATACGGGTATTGGATGGTGGTATTTTGACAGCGGAGTGAGCAATGGTTTTGATGCGGATTACGGCAGTGCATCTGATTCGTCAGGAGATTCAAGTGGGGATGGTGATTCAGGCTGCAGTGGTTGCGGAGGCTGTGGCGGTGGTGATTAACAGCAATTAATTACCCGAAGGTTTTGTTGGAGTGGTTTTTACCGATGGGCACAGGTATAGTTTCACATCGTCGATAAAATAGTATGCCAGGTGACTAACGCCTGTACTTTCCTCATCGTACTCAATAGCCACATCTTCATCTGTTATTACTGGCGTTCCTTCAGGCGTTAAAGCGGGCTTTTCCTTCATCTCCTCAATAATAGTTTCGGCATGATTAAAGAAATTACCCAGCGTAAGGTACCTGTACGCCGAATCGGCCAGAAAACCCAACTCAATACGCATCCATTGGGTAGTATTTTTCACCACCTGCGATACATTTACCTGCGGTTTCTTAAAAATAGGCGTGCAACTGGTGTTTTCAGGACTTCCCGTAGTAAACAAAGCCCCTATATTATTGGTAGCATACAAACTGTTTGCCCCCAACGCCACATAAAACTCTAAACAATACATATTACCGGGGGTTAAAGCCTCAGTAAGCTCCACACTAAGGTATTCGTGCCACTCATTAGGCTGGCAGCCCCCATCGGGCGAGTAATTAATAAACCCCACCATCACACTGCCCGAGTGCGGTAACATAAACCCTTCGCCTGTATTAGGCGTACGTGCCCAGCAATCACTATCAGCATAATTGCTCATCACATCGGTAGTAGTAGCAATGGGCGTAAACCAATCGTACAGGTAATCGTTAATATTTCCGTCGTCAACCAACCAACTGCACGGAAAATCTTTAACCGTATTGGTTTCAAAATCACCGTTGGGCACTAAGTTTACCTGCGCCCCAATTAGTTGTGGTGTTACAATAAAAACAGCAAGTAATACACGGATTATCAAAAGGATTTCTTTTATGGTATAACGTAATTACCGTCCCCTGTTATTGTTATCGGTGCAGTATATTTTATTTATAGCCACCCGATTAACTACCTACAAGTTACGATTTTTTATCCAAACAATCAAAAGGACGTTTATTCCATTCCTCCCCCTAAACCCTACTCAGTCAAGCTCAGTACAAGCTCTAAAAGGGACTTTACGAACGACGGGCGTGTGCAGCAGCCATCCTGAGCCTGCCGAAGGAGTGCGGCTGCCAAACACTCATCCTTGCCTCATAGCTCAACACTTCTTCGGCCAAAACAAAAATCAGGGGGTGAGTCAAGCCGGCCGTCAGCTTTTTTGCATTCTTGCAAATCAGCCTTCTCACAACTCACAAATTCCCTTATTTTTGCGCCTTCGCAGTAAACGCATAAATAGCACCAATGAACGCGCAACAAATTAGGCAGCAGTTTTTAGATTTTTTTGAAAGCAAAGGACACAAAATTGTCCCATCGGCACCTCTTGTAATTAAAAACGACCCTACCCTGATGTTTACCAACGCGGGGATGAACCAGTTTAAAGATTACTTTTTGGGCAATCAACAAGCCCCTAACAAACGGGTGGCCGATACTCAAAAATGCCTGCGCGTAAGCGGTAAACACAACGACTTGGAGGATGTGGGCCACGATACCTACCACCACACCATGTTTGAAATGCTGGGCAACTGGAGTTTTGGTGATTATTTTAAAGAAGAGGCCATTGCGTGGGCGTGGGAACTGCTTACCGAAGTGTACAAACTGGACAAAGACCGCTTGTACGTAACCGTATTTGAAGGTGATGCAAAAGAAAACCTTGCTTTTGACCAAGAGGCTTACGATTGTTGGAAAAAATACATTGCCGAAGACCGTATTTTACACGGTAACAAAAAAGATAACTTTTGGGAAATGGGCGATACAGGTCCTTGTGGTCCGTGTAGCGAGATACATGTTGATTTGCGCCCCGATAGCGAACGTCAAACCGTTGACGGTAAAACACTGGTGAATAACGACCACCCGCAGGTGATTGAAATTTGGAACAACGTGTTTATGCAGTACAACCGCATGGCCGATAGCAGCCTGCAACCTCTGCCCGATAAACACGTTGACACAGGGATGGGCTTTGAGCGTTTGGTGCGCGCTATTGAAGGTAAAACCAGCAACTACGACAGCACAGTGTTTATGCCCTTGATAAACAAGGTTGAAGCACTTAGCGGAATAAAATACGTTGGCGGCGACCCTGCTGCCATACCCGGCGGAAGCCCCAAAACCGATATTGCCATCCGTGTTATTGTTGACCATATACGTGCTGTGGCTTTTACCATTGCCGACGGTCAACTACCGAGCAGCGGCGGCGCAGGCTATGTAATACGCCGCATTTTGCGCCGTGCCGTGCGTTATGGCTTTAGTTTCCTTAACCTTAAAGAACCCTTCTTTAACCAATTAGTACCCGTACTGGCGCAGGAATTCGGCGGTATATTCCCCGAAATACGCCAGCAACAAGAATTTGTGCAAAAAGTTGTGTTGGAAGAAGAAATCAGCTTTTTGAGGACCTTGGAGAATGGGTTGAAGTTGATAAATATTATTATTAATGTAAAGGAATCCGCTGATGCTGATTTAAACTTACAAAACATTAGCAATATAATTTCTAGTGATAGTGCCTTCAAACTTTATGATACGTATGGTTTTCCAATAGACTTAACCCAACTTATCGCTAAAGAAAATGGTTGGGCGGTAGATATTGTTGGTTTTGAAACACTTCTCCAACAACAAAAAGACCGTTCTCGTAAAGCTGCCGAAACTACCAAAGACGACTGGGTTGAGCTAATACCTAATGTGGAACCCGTTTTTGTTGGATATGATGAATTGATGAGCGAAGCTAAAATAGCCCGTTACCGCAAGGTATCAGCCAAAAACAAGGAGTTTTTCCAGTTAGTGTTGGATAAAACTCCCTTCTATGCTGAAAGCGGCGGACAGGTGGGTGATACCGGTTACCTGCAAAGTGCCAACGAGAAAATAAACATCGTTGATACGCAAAAAGAAAACAACTTAATCATACACATCACCGACCGTTTGCCCGAAAACCCCGAAGCGGTGTTTGAGGCAAAAGTAGATGCTAATCGTCGCGTTTTAATAGCTGATAATCACAGTGCTACGCATTTGTTACACGCGGCTTTAAAACGTGTTTTGGGCGACCATGTGAACCAAAAAGGTAGCTTGGTAGGCCCTGATTACCTGCGTTTTGACTTCTCTCATTTTGCGAAAATGACCGATGAGGAAGTGGCTTCGGTTGAACGTATGGTGAACCAAAAAATACGTGAAAACATTGTATTGAACGAGCAACGCAATATCCCCATTGCTGAGGCACAAGCACAAGGTGCTACTGCTTTGTTTGGCGAAAAATACGGCGATACCGTGCGTGTTATCACCTTTGATAAAAACTATAGCATGGAGTTGTGTGGTGGTACCCACGTACCTGCCACAGGACAAATAGGGTACTTTAAAATTACTGCTGAAACTTCGGTGGCTGCGGGTGTACGCCGTATAGAGGCCATTACGGCCAATAAAGCCGAGGAGTTTATTAACCAACAAGTTACTCTGGTTGAAGAAGCCAAAGCCTTGTTGAACAATGCCAAAGACCTTAAAAAAGGCATAGAAACCCTACTGAACGAAAAAGCCGAGTTACAAAAACGTTTAGAGGCTCTTGAAAATGCCCAAGTACAACAGGTAAAAGCCGAGTTGAAGCAAAAAGTTGAAGCTGTAAACGGTCTTAACTTCATAGCCCAACGCGTTAGCATTGGCAGCGCAGAGGCCATTAAAAACCTTGCGTTTGCCCTTCGCGGTGAGATAGACAACCTGTTTTTGGTACTTACTGCTGAAATTGGCGGTAAACCCAATATTACCGTGATGATTAGCGATAATTTGGTAAAAGATAAAGGGTTTGATGCCGGTAAAATAATCCGTGAACTAGCCAAGCTGGTAAAAGGCGGCGGTGGCGGACAGCCTTTCTATGCTACCGCAGGCGGCAGCGATGTAAGCGGCTTAGGCGCAGTACTTGATGCAGCCAAAAACCACGCAAGTACAGCAACTGCATAATCTATTGTGATGCTGAAACACGTTCAGCATCACATAGGTAGTCATCTCGAATAGCAATAGCCAACTGCACTCCTTCGACAGGCTCAGGATGGGCAACAGCACATACGATCGTCTATCGTCATTGCTTCAAAACCGCTTTTGGGTTTTGAAGCAATCCGTTTGACACCTCCCTTAGTCTCTCCTTACCAACCCGCAAGCCTACCCTAGGAGGGAACCGCCGCACTTACCCGTCGTTGGGGAAAGTCCCCTTTAGGAGATTTAGGGGTAAGATTGCTTCGGGAGACCTCGCAATGATGAGGGGGCTTTCTTTTTTAGAATTTAGCTATTGCAGCCGCACCCTTCGACAGGCTCAGGGCAACCGCACTTGCGCTCCTATCGTCATTGCGAAAAACCGCTTTTGGGTTTTGAAGCAATCCGTTTGAACACCCCTCTTTACTAACCTCACAAGCTATAGCGAAGGAGGGAAACCTCAGCACACGCTCGTCGTTCGTAAAGTCCCCTTTAGGGGATTTAGGGGTGAGATTACTTCCTTACCACCAACACGGGGATTTTAACGTTGTGGCGCACTGTATCTACGGTAGCCCCAAACAAAATGTCTTTAAACGTTTTATGGCCGTGTCCGCCCATAACAATTAAATCGGCGGCAGAGTTGTTTACAATCTCTGAGATTGCTTTGGCTGGATTACCATATCCAATGCTTACTTCGGCACTATACCCCAGCGATTGCAGGTGGGCGCAATAGCTGTTCAGGTTATTAATATCCTCGCCCGTTTCCAAATCTTCAATGTCTTCGCCCATTACGCTGGCTCCCGCACTTTCTACAATGTGTATCAGGGTGTAAGCCGCTGTTTTTCCGCCTTGCGAAATAGCGTTTTCAATCGCCACTTTATCCATGTCTGAGAAATCAATGGTAACGGCAATGTTCTTGTAGGTTTTCAGTTGCAAATCACCCAATTCAAGGGCTTTTCCGTGCGGTACGGTGGCTTTGAGTGTTTTAGCGGTTTTAAACAACGGGCTAAAGGTGATATACAGCAGCAAAATACCCGCTGCAATTACTAAGGGCAGCACAAATAAATAAATGTAAACAGCATTGCTGCCTGCGCTTTCTATCCAGCCGTTTAGTTCGTTAATTACCAGTTTAACGTTCAATCCTACGATAATGGCGGCTGCCACCCATGCCGAAATTTTTACCCAAGGCTTAATTACAAACTCGCCCATTTTGGTTTTATCGCTCACAAAATGGATAAGGGGAATGATGGCAAATCCTAATTGTAAACTTAGTATTACCTGACTTAATATCAATAATTTACCCAACTCTGCTTCACCAAAATATACAATAGTAAAAACAGCGGGGATAATGGCGATTAAGCGGGTAAGTATTCGGCGCAACCAAGGACGGATGCGCAGGTTCAAATATCCTTCCATTACAATTTGTCCGGCCAGTGTGCCTGTAATGGTACTGCTTTGTCCGGCGGCAATCAGTGCAATGGCAAACAGGGCAGGGGCAGCCGTCCCGAAGATATTGGTAAGCAGTAAGTGAGCGTCTTGTATCTCGGCTACATCGTGCAGGCCTCGTTTGTAAAAGGCCGCAGCTGCTAAAATAAGAATGGCCGCATTGACAAACAGTGCAAGGTTAAGGGCTACCGCCGAATCAATAAAATTGAAACGTATGGCTTTTTTCAGTCCGCCATCGGCACGGTTAAACCTGCGGGTTTGTACTAACGATGAGTGTAGGTACAGGTTGTGCGGCATCACCGTAGCTCCTATAATACCAATGGCAATGTACAATGCGCTGCTGTTGGGCAATGAGGGGATAAACCCGCGTACCAATTCGGAGGCGTTGGGTTTCACTATCAGCATCTCGATAAAAAACGAAACCCCGATAATGGCAATCATGCTCACGATAAAGGCTTCCATTTTGCGTATGCCTTTGTTAATGAGGAATAACAGTAAGAAGGTATCGGCAAGGGTGATAATTACCCCTGTAAGCAAGTCGATTTTAAACAAGAGTTGTAATCCTATGGCCATCCCGATTACTTCGGCTAAATCACAGGCGGCAATGGCTACCTCGGCCAATATATACAGGGGGATGTTGATGAATTTGGGGTACGTATGCCTGCTGGCCTGCGCCAAATCAAGCCCTCTTACTAATCCCAAACGGGCACTAAGGCTTTGCAATAGTATAGCCATCAGGTTGCTCATCAGCAGCACCCAAATTAGGGCGTAGCCAAACTGACTGCCGCCTGCCAAATCAGTGGCCCAGTTGCCGGGATCCATATAGCCTACGCTTACCAAGTAGGCGGGGCCTAAAAATGCCAATAGGGTTTTCCAAAATCCGCGTTTATGAGGCACGGCCACACTTCCGTGTACTTCGCTGAGTGATTTTGAGGTAGTATGCTGTGTCATACCTTGGTTACAAAAAGATGTTGTGCTACTTCTTTGCTGATTTGCAGGCTGCGTTTGCCCGATATTTTCACCGACATTGAACCGTCGAACTCAAAACGTTCTTCTACTTCAAACGGCAGTCCTAAGGTAATTTCAAGTTTATCCAAGTATTTCAAAAAGCTGGTGTCTTCGTCGCTGGCACCGCTGATAGTGTATTTTGTACCCACTTTTGCATCGGCCACACATATCTGCATTTCTTTAGGAAATTCTCCTTTTTTATTGGGGATAGGGTCGCCGTGCGGGTCGTTTTGTGGGTAACCTAAAAAGTCGTCCAAGCGGTCAATCAATAAATCGCTTTGTATATGCTCCAGTTGTTCGGCTACATCGTGCACTTCGTCCCACCTGAATTTTAGTTTGTTGCATAAAAACACTTCCCACAAGCGGTGTTTACGGATAATGGTAACCGCTACGTACCTGCCGGCAGGGGTGAGGGTTACGCCTTTGTACTTTTCGTAGTTCACCAATCCTTTTTCCGATAGTTTGCGCAACATATCGGTAACCGATGCTGCTTTGGTTTCAAGCTCTTCGGCAATACCGTTGGTACTAACTTCGCTGCCACCGTCGCGCTGCGAAAGTTTAAAGATTGCCTTCAGGTAGTTTTCTTCGGTAAAACTAAACATGCGGCAAATATAAAATAAATTTTAGACTAATCTAAAAATAGAGTCGTTTTTAGATATTGCTCAAGTACCTTGGGGTTGTATAGCCTGTTGCTACCATCATTAAGTAGTGTGGAGTTTTGATCAAATTCTTCAACTTTCAATATGCGGCCATTATCATCCAGAATCTCAATTTTAAGGCTATTAATAATATCAACTCGTAATAAATGACGGAAAAAGAATTGCCACATTGAAATCGCTCTATTGGTGATGCCCCCAACGCCAAGTTTTAATTCCAATTGTTTTGGGACATTATACGTGTTTCCATAATACAAAGGGTCATTATTGACGATGATGTCGTTATAATATCTTGTTAGATAATAGAAAAGGTGTGGAGCTTTAAGTCTAATGGACTCAATTAGAATTAAATCCTCATAGTCAATATTGTCTTTAAGAAAAGATTTCATAAGATTAACTGAATTTGCAACCCTAATGCAATCACGTGGACAATCGAATAAATAATGGGTAATGATGTTTAATTGTCTATGGAAATTTGTTATAAGTACATTGCTTGATATTCCTAATTTTTCTCTGAAATAGTTATCCATCAAATGACCGTCAATTTGTGGAACACGCAAGGGTACATCGATGATTTTTTCTATGTAATGAAACCCATCATAATCAGAGCCTCCCGCGAAGTTATCTTTAATAGATTTTGCCACCATTTCATCATCAAAGGATAGCACGTAAATGATGTTTTTGAAATCCGCAATTAGCCGAACAGTTTTGAAAAGCATATACACTTCGCTTTTACTTAATCTATCGATATCGTCAATAAACACTACAATTGGATTCGCTAAAGACCTTAAAACATCATTTATTTGTTCTTTAACGTGGTATACGGTTTCTTTTTTGTCAATGTCTTTTAACGCAGCTTCACTAATGCTTTGTAAATTAACACCAAGTGTTGTTTGTATATGCGATAAAAAACCTCCCAACTTTATATCAGCCTTAATGCCTTTAGTAAAATGAAGAAGGTATTTTGCAATCCCCTTAACCAATTTTTTTCTTTTCCTTGCATCACTGGTTCCGCTTATAGATGCGACAAGAGTCTCAAACAAATGCTTAACCAAATCATCCTCATTGTTATACATCCAAGGATTGAACTGGGCTGTATAAAAAGAGTGTTTTAGTTTATTTTCTACACAACGGATAATGCTCGTTTTACCATATCCCCATTTTCCATAAATGCCTATTGTTAGAGGGTCTTTTAAATTACGATATTCAATTTTACCGTCCTTGTTTACTTCGGTTGCTTGGCTATTAATAAAGTCAGCAACAACATTTATAAATGACGTTCGTCCGAGTTTGTCTTCATCAATGATACTAATAGCATCACTTTTGTATAAATCAATTTCTTTGCGCATGAAAGCAATTTTTGGATAAAAATAACTAATAATAAGCGCAGTAGAAATAACAAGAATTCAAGATGTCAACATTAATCGACTTAGTAGGATTAACTCACCCTGCTCCAATTCACCCCGTCTTTGCGGCGGCTTTGCAAGAAATGAAGCAAGGGGCGGTGTTGGGGTAGTTGCAGGTGCATATCGGCTTCTATCAGCTTTTCGGCTGAGTGGCGAGTAATGGTTACCAGCTCTTTATCAGTACTCAGGTCGGTAAGTTTCAAATCGGCAATACCGCTTTGGCGCACACCTTCAATGTCACCGGGGCCGCGCAGTTGCAAATCCACTTCGGCAATCTCAAAACCATTGGTAGTGCGTACCATGGTTTCTAAGCGTTTACGGGCATCGTGACTAAGTTTGTGACTGGTCATCAAAATGCAATAGCTTTGTTCTGCACCGCGCCCCACACGTCCGCGTAACTGGTGCAACTGACTTAGCCCGAAACGTTCGGCACTTTCAATTACCATCACGCTGGCGTTGGGTACGTCTACACCCACTTCAATAACAGTAGTGGCAACCATTATTTGAGTTTCGCCGCGCTTAAACCGCTGCATTTCAAACTCTTTGGCATCGGGTTTCATTTGCCCGTGTACAATGCTCACTTGGTATTTTGGTGCCGGAAACGCCCTTGTAACCGATTCAAAACCGTCCATCAGGTTTTTATAATCCAGCTTTTCGCTTTCTTCGATCAAGGGGTATACAATGTAGGCTTGGCGGCCTTTGGCAATTTCTTCTTCAATAAACCCAAACACCCGCAAACGGTTGTTGTCGTATCGGTGGGCAGTGTTAATGGGCTTACGCCCCACGGGCATTTCATCAATAATACTGGTGTCCAAATCACCGTAGACAGTCATAGCCAGCGTTCGGGGAATGGGTGTTGCTGTCATTACCAATACGTGGGGCATACTGAGGCTTTTGTTCCACAATTTTGCACGTTGCTGCACGCCAAAACGGTGTTGCTCATCAATAATGGTAAGACCTAAGTTGTTAAACTTCACTTTGTCTTCAATCAAAGCGTGGGTACCTACCAATATGTGCAGGGTGCCGTTTTCAAGGGCGGCCAGCATCTCTTTGCGGGCTTTTTGTGGTGTACTGCCCGTTAGCAGGGCGGTATTCAGTCCCAAATCTTCGGCAAACTTGCGGATGTTGTTATAATGCTGCTGCGCTAATATTTCAGTAGGTGCCATCATGCAGGCTTGTGTGCCGTTATCAATGGCTATCAGCATGCACATAAACCCAACTACGGTTTTGCCGCTGCCTACATCGCCTTGCAGCAGTCGGTTCATTTGCTTGCCGCTGCCCATATCCTGCCGTATTTCTTTTACTACCCGTTTTTGGGCATTGGTAAGGTCAAACGGCAATACTTCGTTATAAAACGTATTAAAATAATGCCCCACCTTGCTAAACACAATACCGGGCACATCTTTACGACGCATTCCGCGTATGCGCAGCATTTTCAGTTGTAAAAAGAAAAGCTCTTCAAATTTCAGCCTGAATTGGGCTTTCCGTTGGTCGTTATCGTTAGTGGGGAAGTGGATGTTTTGAAACGCCGTATGTCGGTCAATTAGCCTGAATTCAGAGAGAATATCGGGCGGCAATATTTCCTCCATTTTAAACGCACGGTCATTCATCAGTACTTTAATGGCCTTCATAAGCCCCCTGCTGTCCAATCCCTTCCGTTTAAGTATCTCGGTAGTGCTGTACACCGGCTGAAATCCTGCGTTCCCTTCGGCCAAAAACTCCGAAGCGTCTTCCAGTTCGGGGTGAACGATGTTTAGCTTGCCCATAAACTCGTTGGGTTTGCCAAACAACACGTACTCCTTGCCGGGTCGCACGTATTTTTCAATCCAGTTAATGCCTTTAAACCATACTACTTCCATAAAGCCCGTACCGTCCGTAAACAAGGCTTTCAATCGCTTGGCTTGTTTCTCACCTTCAGTAGTAAAGGATGAAAACCTGCCTTTTACCTGTATGTGGGCAAAATCGCCTTTCAGCTCACCGATTTTATAGATGTGGCTGCGGTCGACATAACGGAAGGGGAAGTGGTTTAATAAATCGCCGTAGGTAAATATGCCCAGTTCTTTCTTTAGGGTATCGGCTTTTTGAGGCCCGATGCCTTTAAGGTATTCAATAGAAGTGTCTAAAAACTGCGGCACAATGCAATGTTAAGAATTTAATGGAACTAACTCAACTTATACAACGTATTAGAATGCGATAAAAGCAGCAAAGGCATTAAGACACAATTTGTTGCTGCCTCGGAAGTGAGTTTTATTGTTTTGCCACGACAGGTTAAAACCTGTCGCTTTTGTGATTACCTCTTGTGAAGGACTTAAGTCCTTCACAAGATGGTAATTGTAAGAGCGGGGGTTTTCAAACCCCTTATTACATCAAATTAATCTTTACACCGCCCCAAACCCAACGGCCGGGCATGGGCACAAAGCCCGCTTCGGTGTATTTAGTTGCTGTGATGTTGTTTACATCAACAAACACGCTGTGTTTACCCATTTTGTATTCGGCACGGGCATCCAACAAGTGGTAGGCACCCATGTTCAAACGTTCGGTATAGCGGTAGCCGGGGGTAATAAACAGATTTTTTACAGGCGATACTGTAAAGCGTGCTTGTAACTGATTTTTAATGTAGTTAAATGCGTAACGGCTGATATATCCCGCGGGTAATTTCAGCGAGGCTTCAATGGCGGTATAGTTGATGGTAATTTGTTTTATAGGCCCGACATTTTGTACCGATGCTTCGGCTTCTATTCCCTCAAAAACAACTTTGTGGAAGTTTTGGGGCTGGTAGGCGGCTGTCGGGGTTTCTTTTACCCAATCAATCAAGTTGTCCGATTGACGGTGAAAAACACCTGCTTGTGCAAACCAACGACCTTTACCGTATTTAACGCCCGCTTCGCTGTTCCAAGCTTGTTCGGGCTTCAAATCGGGGTTGCCGATGTTGCTGGGGCCTTTGTAGTACAAATCGGTATAGGTAGGTACGCGGTAGCTTTTGTTGGTGTTGGCGTAAGCCGTAAAGTAGCGCAAAAACTGTTTTGATACGTCGATACCGGGGAATGCCTGCCAGTTGTAGGTGCTTACGTAGTTAACGTTTACACCGGGATTGATAATAAACCCGTACACATTAAAGTGGTGTTCAAGGTGCAGGTTGTAGAAATTGCGTTTACGCTGGCCTAAATTGGTGCTGTATATTTCATCTTGTCGGGCATCTACTCCAAAACCTGTGATACCCAGCTTTGATTGATACGTGCCTTGCACTTCTGCATTTAGCACGTGGGTATGGTGGCGGTTTTGAAACGTTTCGGGCTTTAGACGAATGTAGATGTAATGGTCGTTGTTATAACGCCAGCTTACCGACCCGTTTAGGGTAAGGTTTTTATGTTTGTACCCCACTTTTGCGTAGGTGAGCAAGGTGTTGGTTTTTTCGTACTCGGTTGAGTTTAAAACGTAGTAGCCGGCTGCACCCATGTTGCGTTGTGAGCCGTTGGCCATAAAGTCAAAAGTTGTTTTGTCGTTCAGTTGGTGAGATAGTTTGTACAACAAACTGGCATTGCCAAAATCATTGCCCGGCCTGTAGCCCGATGAAAGGGTGTAGCCACCGGTAAGCATTTGATGCGTTTTCGAGTTTCCCATAGCAAGGCTTACATCCGCTCCGCCAAAACCGTAATCGCCCCCGAATAGTTTTGCTGAAACCGATTTGCCCTCAGTTTTCTTAGTTACAATGTTAATTACTCCACCAAACGCATTAGCACCGTAAATTTTAGCACCACCGCTGCGTATCACCTCAATACGTTCAATGTAGTCCACATTCAACGGAAGGTTCATCAAATGGTGGCCGGTTTGAGGGTCAATCACCTTCACCCCGTCAATCAAAACAAGGGTTTGGTCAAAGTTGCCGCCGCGCATACCAATATCGGCTTGTGAGCCGTTGGGGCCTCGTTGGCGAACATCAATACCGCCAACATAGCTTAGCAATCCGCTTACTGATTGAACAGGCAGATTGCTGATTTCTTTCGCACTGATAACTGATATGCTGTGCGCTGCCTGCGACAAGGGGACTTGAATGCGGGCGGCGGATACCGTTACCTCTGCTACTGAAACAGTAGTGTCTTTTTGGGCAAAAAGGCTGCTAAAGCAGCACAAAGTACCCACTAAGAGAGTTGTTTTTTTCATTATGTGTGTTTTAAAAAAAAGCGCGGCGAAAATATGAACCCATCTGATACGGCTTTCCACAATCTTGGTTTGGAGGGTATACCACCTATTGTGTATTTTTGGAAAAGCCCGAATAAAGCGCAATGGAACTACAGGAACAAATCAAATCGGTAATCAGGGATGTGCCTGATTTTCCCGAAGTTGGGATACTATTTAAAGACATTACCCCCGTTTTACAAAAACCACAGTTGTGTAGCGAAATGCTTGATTATTTGGCAGAGCAATGTGCAAAACTTAATGTGGATGCGGTAGCTGCTATTGAAAGCAGGGGATTTATGTTCGGGTTTCCGTTGGCCTTGCGTTTAGGCGTTCCGTTTATACCCATTCGCAAGAAGGGGAAATTACCTTATGATGTTGTAAGTCATGATTATACGCTTGAGTACGGCACGGCTTCCATAGAAGCTCATACAGATGCCATAGAAGCGGGAGCGAGGGTATTGATTCACGATGATTTATGGCTACCGGAGGCACAGCAGGTGCTGCTGCCGAATTGATACACAAACTGGGGGGTACTGTAGCAGGGTTTAGCTTTTTAATTGAGCTTGAATTTTTAGGCGGCAGAAACAAACTGTCGGCATATACACCCAGTATCACCACATTGATAGGGTACTAATCAATAAATTAGGTACTTACAAAAGCAGATTTTCTACATTTTGAAGCTAAGGAACCATGCCTGTTAATTTTTTTGTATCAAATATATGCAAGTACGATTATAGTACTAAACAATACGTTAATGCGTTTTAGTATGAATAACGACCTGCTTTTGTCAAAATTAGTACTCATATTATTTCTGCTGAATATCACCGCAGCGGTTGCACAGCCCAATCCTAAGCCCCTGTATAGTAAGCAGGTGTTTTTTGAGTTTAATAAATGGGATATCCGTGCTGAAGATGAAAAGACATTACTTACCGTAGTAAAGGCAATTAAAGCCCAGAAAGAGCCGTATTACATTAATCTTACAGGCCATACCGACAATGTTGACAACAACAAGTATAACTACGAGTTGGGGTTGAAACGTGCGCGCGAAGTAGCTGCCTTTTTGATAAAACGCGGTGCCGATAGTACTAAAATACACTTGTTTAGCAAAGGTGAGGAGTCGGTAAAAAACGATAATTCAACCGACTCGTTGCGAATGCTGAACCGCAGGGTTGAAATACAGCTGTTCAAAGAATCTACTGAAATTACTTCTACTGTAATAGAAAAGCCATCGACAACTGACACAGCAAGTGCTACCATGCAAGTGGTAATGGTAGATTCAGCTACCAGAGTCACTATCAAAGGGCAGTTATTAGTAACTAATAAAATAAGTGCAGCATCTCAGGTATTGATGGATACTTCTACTTTCAGAACACTCATAAAGAGTGGAGATGCCTTTGAAATATCATTCTCAGCAAAAGGCTACCGCACCCGCATCATCACCTATAGCTTCACCACTGATTTTATAAAGCAGAACAAAAACGCCATAAAAGTCTTCATTGTTAAACTTCAAAAAGCTAAGGTAAAGAGCAAAAAAAGCTTTGAAAAGATATATTTTTACGGCAACGAGGCGCGGTTTTTACCATCGTCGGACCCTGAGCTTAAAAGGTTGTTGGCATGGTCAAAATCAGCAGGGGTGAGTGCAATCGAGATAGTCGGACACGTAAACTATCCTTATCATTACAACCAAAACGATACAGGGATGATGCAGCACAACTTCAAACTATCGTATGATAGGGCGCGGGCGGTGTATGATTATTTGGTTGAAAACGGCGTGCCGGCCAATGTGATAACGTACAAAGGAGTGGGAAATACCGAGATGAAATTCCCGATGACGTATGAAGAAAGCGAAATGCAACAAAACCGAAGGGTAGAGGTATTGATATTAGAAGAACAAAAGAATTGAGAATCGTTGTACATATAATGCTGTTACTGCTTTGGGTACCGCTTTGGGCACAGAACGGCAAACCTGTGTACACACGGCAAGTGTATTTTGAATTCGGCAAATACGACTTACGTCCCGATGATAATAAAACATTTACGGCATTCCTCAAGGCTGTAAAAGCCCAAGGAGAAGGGTATAGTATTACATTAATAGGACATACTGATTTAATTGATAATGATAACTTTAATTCAAAGTTAGGGTTTAATAGAGCCAAAGCTGTTAAGGAGTTCTTAATTACCAAAGGCGTACCTGCTACTACTATTAAAATCGAATCAAAAGGTGAGAAATTAGCCCAACAAACAAAGGTTACTGATTCCATTAGGGCACTCAACCGTAAAGTTGAAATGGCTTTGTATGCCGGAAAAGGCGTAACATCTACCACTAATGGCCAAACTGCCGAAATAAAACTAGGTGGTCATATTTACGATGCTGAGACTAAAAAACTCATAAAAGCCACAATATCAGTAACTATTAAAAATCCCAGAGAGGTAGACAGGGATAAGATTAAAACCTACAAACAAGCCGATGAATACGAGCAGGTGGCTATTGCCGAAAGGACTTATAGTGTATATGTAACTGCTGATGGGTATCGTGCTGAAAATTATTTTATTACTATTCCTGCTAATCAAAAAAGCGGAACGATAATTCAGGATGCGTACCTCAAAAAACTTACCATTAAGCGCAGGCTCAGTTATGAGAAAATTTACTTTGTACCTAATAAGGATGAGTTTTTACCGACGGCTGCCGACGAGCTTGAAAAGCTGCTGAAGTTTATGCAGCACGATAGTACCATAAACATTGAGATTAGGGGACATATTAACTATCCTAAAAACCGCACCCCTATGACCCCGTTGGATGAATTCTTGTTTTACGACCTTTCTTTACGCAGGGCGATTGCGGTTTACAATCATCTTACTACAAACGGCATTAGAGCCGAACGTATGAGCTACCGAGGCATGAGCAATAGCGAAATGGTAATGCCCTACGCCCGCACCTTAGAAGAAAGCATGCGAAATATGCGGGTAGAAGTGTTAGTTTTGAACTAATCACTCACTTGAGTGTACAGTCTCTCCAAAACAACTTTGCATGAAAAAACTATTGTGCTTACTGTGTACTCTTTCTATTGTTATATCGGCCAAATCGCAGCATTTCGAATGGGCTGCCAGTATGGGGAAAGCCCAAACCGAGACATTATCAGCCGTTACTGATGCCGAAGGAAACATCACAATGGCATTGTCGTGGCTGGCAAATGGATTAAACCACGTGAAGTACGAAGAAATGTACTGTGTGTTTGATGCCTTTGGCGACACGCTTCGTTTAGAGAAAAGAAACCCAGCTATGTTGGTAATCGTTCAGTTTAATAAGCAGGGGAAGCTTAATTGGCATAAGTCTATTATTGGGCAAAGGAATGATTATGTAGCCGAAACAGCCTTTTTAACCTGCAACAAAAATGGCGACGTATCATTTTTTATGAATGCGGGAGGGTATTATTACGTGAGTGATTGGGCGTTTGAGTCGTTTTTAGAGGACGGTGATTACAAACGAAACGAAGCCACACCAAGTACAATTGGTGATGATGCAGATAAAGATTACGATGCTTTGCAGGACCAGTGGCGGGAAGAGTGGGAAGGGACTATTCAGGTTGATTTTACCAAAGCGGGTAAACTAAAACGTTTATCGCGCATTTTTTCTCACAATGATGTTGAGTTACAAAACGTTGTGGCCGATGCAAAAGGCGGAAATATACTGAGCGGGTTTGTATCTGAAAAATCAATCACAATCGGTAAAACAACCATTAGCGGCCTTACCGCCGGAGCGACCGTAATTATCAAAACGGATAGCATGGGCACGGTAAGTTGGGTGCAACCCATTAAATACTTGGCAAAAGGCTGCTGTACCATATACGATTCTAAATTAACG
This sequence comes from Bacteroidota bacterium, assembly GCA_008933805.1. Classification (NCBI taxonomy): domain Bacteria; kingdom Pseudomonadati; phylum Bacteroidota; species Bacteroidota bacterium. The sequence goes on along the minus strand of WBUH01000018.1, from coordinate 48,987 downwards.
CAAGCTCCCAACGGTACGATTTTTCTTGCGGGAAGAAGCAATTACGGAATAGAGTTTACCAACGGCAAAAAAGAAGAGTTTGAGACAAAACCTGAGCATACACAATTCAACCCGCCATCGGCTGCGTTTATAACGGCGTTAGCCCCCGATGGTAAATACCTGTGGCACAAGCTGTCGTTCGGAAACAGTCACATCACTGCATTACTGGCTTCAAACGATAATGTGTATGTGAGCGGTGTTATTGGTACTAAAGCCGAAGTGTTTGAAAATAAAGCCGATACCGCTGTGGCCAAGCGGTCATTTATTATGGCTTTAGCGGCAAAAACAGGCAAAACGGTTTGGTTGCAAAGCAATACCGGCAATGGTTTTGTTTCGCTAACCAGCGATAATCAAGGCAATGTATACGGTTTAGGCAAGTACGAAGCCTACCGTTACGGCTATCCTTACGATAAACCCGCGTATTTTCATACCGACACCTTGCGCAGTCGTTGGAGCTCGTTAATTGTAGCCAGCTACGATGCCAAAGGCAATTACCGTTGGGTAAAGAGTACCACATCGGTGTTGTTTGAAAACTCACATTACTACCGTTTGTTCAACGATGGTTGCAATAACCTATTCGTTGCCGGTTCGGCATTTGCAGGACTTAAAATACCTACCCAATACCTTGACGGCGCTTTTATGAAAGGCGAAGCCTATGGAAGCATGGCTTACATCACCAAAATAAAAAACAACGTTAACAAGTTAGACACGAACGTTATTGCCTCTGATAGCAGCAAAAAGCAAGACAATGTATTATTTGCCTACCGCGAAGTGCAAGGAGACGCGATAAAAGGGCAAACAGGCTGTTCAGTTAGTCCCGGACCTTGGACACTTACCGTGTTCCCAAACCCCTTTAGTGCCGATGCTACGGTGAAAATAAGCACTACTTACAACGATGATAATGTGAGCGTATTGGTATTTGACCTGAAAGGCCAACTGCTGGGCACGTTATTAAACGCACAAAAACTTGAAAAAGGCACGTATGAGTATCCGCTCAATGCTTCGTCGCTAAACCTGCAATGGGGCACGTATTTAATAGTGCTGAGGGGCAGTGCTACTATACTTAGCGAGCGGGTTATTTACAAATAACAATCTTTACCGGCATGCAATAAAAAAGGCGGGTTGATCCCGCCTTTTTGTTTATTAGTTTACAGGTTACTTATAGTAATTCAAGAATACGGGCAAGCTCTGTTTCGTTATCAAACGGAATAACCAGTTCACCTTTGCCTTTGCCTTTTGATTTCAGCTTCACTTTCACGTTTAGCTTATCGCTTAGGTTTCCGGTGTAGGTTTCATAGCCCATAATAGCCACTTTTTTAGGCGCCGCTTTTTCGGTAGTCTTAGGTGCAGCGTTATTTTTGGTATGCCTTGCCAGTTCCTCAGTATCACGTACTGATAAACCCTCGTCGATAATGCGGTTAAACACCAGCATTTGTTCGTCGGCATCCTCAATGTTTATAATAGCGCGGGCATGACCCATGCTTAGCTTATTGTCGCGTATTCCGGCTTGTATATCATCGGGTAAGCGCAACAAACGCAGGTAATTGTTTACCGTGCTGCGTTGCTTTCCTACACGCTCACCAACCTCGTCAAGTTTCAAGTTGCACTCATCCATTAAGCGTTGGTAGCTCAATGCCACTTCTATCGAGTTCAGGTCTTGGCGTTGAATATTTTCAATCAAAGCCATTTCCAACATCTCTTGGTCGTTGGCCACCCTTACATACGCAGGTATGCTGGTTAAGCCCGCCAAAATAGATGCCTTGGTGCGGCGTTCACCGCTGATAATCTGATAGCGGTCTTCGTTAATGTTGATGCGCCTAACGGTAATAGGCTGTATTACGCCGTGTACCCTGATAGATTCGGCCAATTCTTCCAATTGCTCTTGGTCAAAGTGCAAACGGGGCTGGAAAGGGTTGGCCTCAATCTGGCTGATTAAAATATTTGAAATTCCCCCGCCTGCGCGCGGGCTTGCAAGGGCTGCGGCTACGTCATCACTTTTCAGCAATGCCGATAAACCTTTACCCAATGCGTTTCGCTTCGGTGTACTCATTATTCGTTGCTCAGTATTTTATCTTCTTCGGCTATACGGGTCAACCCGTTCTTTTGCATAATCTCACGGGCAAGGTTCAAATAATTGATACTACCCTTGCTCTCTGCGTCGTAATGGATAACAGGTTTGCCATGACCCGGAGCCTCGCTTACACGGGCGTTACGTTGTATAATGGTATCAAATACCAATTGTTGGAAGTGCATTTTCACCTCTTCAACCACTTGATTGCTCAAACGTAAGCGGCTGTCGTACATGGTTAGCAAAATACCTTCAATCTCAAGGTTCGGGTTTAGTTGTGTCTGGATAATTTTTATCGTATTCAACAATTTACCCAAGCCTTCCAATGCAAAAAACTCACATTGTACGGGGATAATCACCGAATCAGAGGCAGTTAACGAGTTGGTGGTAATCAAACCCAGCGAAGGAGAACAGTCGATAATGATAAAATCATAATCGGGGCGTATTTTCTCAAAAACACGCTTCATCATGCGCTCGCGGTTGGGTAAATCAACAATCTCAATCTCCGCACCCACAAGGTCAATGTTTGACGGAAGCAGGTCTAAGTAGTCAATATCCGTTTTCAATATCACCTCTTTAGGTGCCATATCGTGGATAATGCACTCGTACAAACCTGTTTTTATAATGGTGGGGTCAAAACCAAGCCCTGAAGTAGAGTTGGCCTGAGGGTCACCGTCCACCAGCAATACCTTCTTTTCCAAAGCAGCTAAACTGGCCGAAAGGTTAATAGCTGTTGTGGTTTTGCCCACACCACCTTTCTGGTTCACTATCGAAATAATTTTTGCCATTCTGTGTGTTCCTATTTTAGATTAAAAAAGTAGCTTCGCAATGTGGCAACACCACAGTTATGAAAGCTACTGAACTACAAAAATACGCCTTACCCTATGCTTATTTATTCACAGCAAAGGGCAAGTTTTCAATACTTATACACATACTTTTTTTGTTCATAGCCTGCAAAAGTGGACAGTCGGACCAGCCTCGGAAAGTGTTTAGGTATAATGTTGATACGGGTTTATCCACACTCGATCCGGCCTATGCCAGAGATGAATTCATTATTTGGGGAGTGAGCCAGTTGTACAACGGATTGGTGCAGCTTGACAGTGATTTAAAAGTACAGCCTGCCATTGCTAAAAGGTGGGAGATAAGCGATAGTGGTAAAACCTATACTTTTTATTTAAGAACTGATGTTTATTTTCATGATAATAAATGTTTTACAAATGGAAAAGGCAGAAAAGTTACCGCCAATGATGTTGCCTATAGCTTAGGCCGGATTATCAATCCTGAAACCGCAAGTACAGGTGCTTGGATACTTAATAATAAGATTGATGTAAAACGGTTTATTGATAATGAATACCAACCTTTTATAATCAAAAATGACTCGGTATTCATAATTAAGTTAACCAAAGCATTTCCGCCGTTCATTACCATGCTTTCAATGCCTTATTGTTACGTTGTGCCTAAAGAGGCTGTAGAGATGTATGGCAAAGAGTTTAGGTCTAACCCAGTGGGAACGGGGCCGTTTCGGTTTAAACTATGGGAAGAGGGTGTGAAACTGGTGCTGGAGAAGAATCCTAACTACTTTGAAATGGATAAGGGCAAGCGATTACCCTATTTGGATGCTGTGGAAGTGAACTTTATTGAGAACAAACAAACCGCCTTTATGGAGTTTGTGCAAGGTAAGCTGGATTTTTTTGACGGTTTAGAAGGTAGTTATAAAGATGAATTGCTTACTAAAAACGGTCAACTGAAACCCAATTACCAAAACCGTTTCAGGTTAGAGGTAAACCCCTATTTGAATGTAGAATACATGGGCTTTTTGATGGATACCATCGATAATGCTCGCGAGGACTTGCCTTGGCACAATATATTGGTTCGCAAAGCCATCAGTAAAGCCATTGATAGGGAAAAGATGATGATGTTTTTGCGTAACAACATCGGTTTACCGGCCAACGGTGGTTGTGTTCCGCCTGCATTGGCGGGTAGTCTGCAAACCCAAAACGTTCAGTACAACCTTACCGAAGCAAGGGAGCTGCTTGCAAAAGCGGGATATCCCAATGGTAAAGGATTACCTGTATTGGTTATCAACACCAACAAAAACTTTGCTGATATCGCCGCGTTCATGCAAAAGCAGCTAAAGGAAATAGGAATACAGGCCGAGATTGAGGTTACACCCGGTCCTTCGCACCGCAGTTCGGTATCAAAAGGAAGGTTACAGTTTTTCAGGGGCAGTTGGATAGCCGACTATCCCGATGCTGAAAACTACCTATCGTTGTTCTATAGCAAAAACAAAGCCCCCAATGGTCCTAACTATACCCGTTTTGTTAATCAGGAGTACGATAAACTCTATGAAATGAGCCTTACACAAACCAACGACACGCTCCGTTGGCAAAACTACAGGGCAATGGATAGCATTGTAAAGCATTACAGCCCTGTTTTACCGTTGTATTATGCTCAATCATTACGCTTGGTGCAACCATGGGTTAAAGGGCTTAAAAACAACGCTATGAACAGTTTAATACTTAAGAATGTTGATATTGAAAAGAAGAATTGATAGTGTTTGGTTACTACTACTTGTATTAGTGGTACCTGCATTTTTCTCATGCACTACCAACAAAATTGTTGCGGATAATTGCATGCCTATTGCTGAGATGTTTGCTTTTGGTGATAGTAGTGATTTTAAATTAGATACAACTGAGATAAACAAAGAGAAACTAAAAAACTTTAAACAGGAAATTGAAAAGTTTCCTCCTGATGAATCAGGAAGTACATTCTTTGTTGTCCCATTTTTTGTAAACAAGATTAGATTCTTCCATTCAAGATGTGGTAGACTTAACGACAACGAGGAGTATACCCTTTTAGTGGAGGCTTATAATCTAATCGTCAATCAAAAATTTAGCACGGCATATAGCCGCAAAGACATTGTAATAGACAGTATTACTGAGAATTTTAAAAGCCTTTGCAGGGTAGATAGTGTATTTGCATCAGCGGTCGGGATCTTTATGGCCGGTCCTTATTATGGTGCTCAAGTAGAAATAAATGAGAGAGTTACTTCAAAAGATTCGCTATTGATTGATGGCGGGACAGTTGTTTTGTACTACGATGAGTTAAATAAAAGTACGGGTATTGGTTTTACCAAGACCGGAAAAGTGAGTCCTGAATGGTTTATAAACCTTACAGAAAACCCCTTTACATTCAATAAATTCGGTAGTTTAAAGAAAACAGTTTTAGGATATGAGATAGGCTTAGACAGCAATAGCGAAGGATGTAAAGTTTATATGAAACCGGATGGGGCTTTTAGGTTTTATCTTTTAAATATGTTTTAATGAAATTATATACCGCAGAACAAATCAGGGCTTGGGATGAATACACCATAACCAATGAACCCATTGCTTCTATTGATTTAATGGAACGGGCAGCCGTAAAATGTGTAAGGTGGCTAATCGGTCATTTTTCACAAAATACTCACTTTGAGGTGTTTTGCGGTATGGGCAATAATGGGGGTGATGGCTTGGCCATTGCACGGATGTTATCCAAAGAGAGTAAAAACATCACTGTTTACGTATTAAAATCTACTGAAAAAGGCTCTCCTGATTTTGAAACCAATCTTAAACGCTTAAAGGAAACAACAGTAATTGTTGTTGAAGTATCTGCACAAAAAGATTTCCCTGAAATTCAAACAGAAAGCATTATTATAGATGCGCTTTTCGGCACGGGGCTTAAACGTCCATTAGAAGGAGTCGCGGCTCAACTAGTAAGGCACATCAACAATTTTTCAAATACTAAAGTAGCGATTGATCTACCTAGCGGTCTGCCTGCTGATTGGGTAGATAATACTGCTGATTATAAAGAGGTTATCCATGCAAATCACACGATTACCTTTCAAGTGCCCAAGCAGTCATTTTTATTGCCCGAGACGGGTAAATACGTTGGCAGCCTTGTAGTTACTGATATTGGTTTATCTAAAGACTATGCAGTGAACACCCAAAGTCAGTACTATTGGGTAGATAGCACTTTGGTGTTACGCTTACTAAAAACACGTAATCGGTTTTCACACAAGGGCACCTACGGACACGCATTGTTAATCGGTGGGTCAATGGGCAAAGCAGGTGCGATGCTACTGGCAACAAAAGCTTGCATTAAAGCAGGGGCGGGGCTTACCACTGCGTTTGTCCCACGTTGTGCGTATACTCCAATGCAAACCGCCGTGCCCGAAGCCATGACAGAAACCATTCAAAAAGAAGACTTACTGGATTTTATGCCCACAAATACCGATGCTTATACCGCTATCGGAATAGGCCCGGGTATGGGGACACAAATAACTACCCGCGATGCCTTGGATGACTTTTTTGCTACCGTTGATAGTAAGAAGTTAGTATTGGATGCTGACGCGCTTAACTGCCTGTCGCTCAATTTTGCCGAACGTAAAAAGGTAAAGCTCCCCGAAGGGGCAATACTCACGCCGCATCCCAAAGAGTTTGACCGTATGTTTGGCGAAAGTAAATCAGCATGGGAACGTTTGAAAAAACAAACTGAGGCAGCTCAGAAGCACAAAGTAACAATTGTACTTAAAGGCACACATACATCCATTGCCGCACCTAATGGAGAGGTATATTTTAACAGTACCGGAAACCCCGGCATGGCCACGGGAGGCAGCGGCGATGTGCTTACGGGGATTATAACAGCACTAAGAGCACAGGGCTATGAATCTATTGATGCTTGTATTGTTGGTGTTTACCTGCACGGATTAGCCGCCGATTTAGCCTTACAAACCGAAAGTACCGAAAGTCTTGCTGCGGGTGACATTATTGCCTATTTAGGCAGAGCCTATAAACACGCTGGTTCATATTAAAAAGAAAAGCCGACCTATCGGCCGGCTTAACGCTAACTAACTTTGATTTTAACAAGCAACTTATGCTGTTTGGTTTACACCATTCAGTGCAAGATTGTTGTTCAAGGTGGTTCCTGAGCATGTGTACACGGCAGTAGCGCTTGCGCCTTTTTGATAAATAAAGGCTTGCGTATCTTGGTTGTCATTTCCTAACATCACCCATATTTTCATCCAAAGGATTGAACCGTCGGGCACCCCCAAACTACCGGGGTCAGTAGTGTAAGTTTGGTCTAAAAATACATTGCCTGTTTGATTAGATTGTTGCAATCGGCCGTTATCGTCCATGTAAACAAATTCTGTGCGGCACACATAGTTGCCTTGTTGGTGTAGCGTAAATTGTCCAACCGGTTCAAGATTCATAGTGGAAAGTCTTATTCTTATATGCCTGCTTTGTTTACCGATTTTTTGCCATCCACCCCCTGTTGGTAGATTAAAACGTGACAAATTTGATAAGAGCGCAAAGGTTAAAACAGCCTATAAATGACTGATTAAAAATTCAGATAAAAACAACTGTATTCATAACAGGTCAGTCTATACAATTTGAAGCCCGGCATACTGTGAGTAAAATCATTTTTTGATGTCGGCAGCTTGGCTATGTTTGTATTGGATTGTTAAAATGAATAAATGAAACACACCACTGTACTTGATTTAATACGGCAAAATCCTTCGTGTGCGCTAGTGTTGGATGAATACGGGATTAATCATCATGAACACGGTGACAAAACCCTTGAACAGATATGCACTGAAAAGCAACTGGATTGTAATCAATTGCAAACCAGTTTAGGTGCATTGGGCAGCCATGTATACAGTATCGATTTCAATTTGGTATCCATACCTTTTCTTATAGAGTATCTTATTAATACGCATCACGATTATGCCAAAACCAAACTGCCTGCCATACGTAAGGTAGTTGCAATGCTATCGCGACACGATGAAGGGTACCGTGAATTGGAGAAAACCTTCCGCAAATTCAGTAACCAAATGCGTAAGCACATAATACTGGAGGAAGAGGTCGTGTTTCCTTTCATTCTAAAACTACAGGCATTGTATGAGAACTACGACAGGGAAGGAGTAGTTGAACTGCTAGGGAAATACAGCACAGAGATTTTGTGTCACAATCACGAGCATGATGAAGACGAAATGCACGAGTTACGTGTTTTGACAAACAATTTCAGATACAAGAGCACGGATGATTTAAACTATCAGATTACCATGCACGAGTTGTTGCAATTACAAACCGATATGGGACAACACGCCAAAATTGAGGAAAATGTGTTGTTTAAGAAGGCCGCTCAAATGGAGGCCGTATTGCGTAAAAAACTAAAAAGCGCTTAAAATAAAAAGCAGGCAGTGCATAAGCACCACCTGCATACCAAAAGAGCGTTTAAATCTGTTGGGTATTTTTTAGCAACAAAAGCAATGGTTATGCAAGTGTTGCCCTTGTAGGTAATATAGTTGTTAGCTTTGCCAACCCCCAAGCAATTATTCTTTCGTATTCCTTAGCCGTGAAGTAGAACCAATACAAAGGTGCAGGTTATGCTGTTGCTGCAAAAGGGCATTTTTGCTTGTTTTGTATTACGGGTATTTTTACCTGTTTTTTGGGTTTGGGGCAAAAAAAATCCCCGCCTTTGGGGCAGGGATTTTATTATGAGTTTATGAAACCTGATTATTTAACTTCGGTTTCAGTAATTACTTTACGGTTTGCGTTTTCGTCAATTTCTTTCACTGTGATACGGTCAGGGTCAACAGTCTTAAGTTTACCAAAGTTTAGTTTCTTCAAACCATCTTTAATCAACTCTTCGTCACCTACAACCACAATCACCATTTTGTCTAAATCAAGAACTTGCTTAGCCAACTCATCAATTTCTTTTTTGGTCAATGAGTTCAACACTGCAGTTTGCTCAGCAGTAAAGTTTTCAGGCAGGTTATAGCGCTCAATCATGTTAAGGAACTGTGCTTTTTGGAACGAAGATTCGTAAGTAAGCGCATCACCTTGTTGAAGTGCGTTTTTAGTATAAGCCAATTCTTCTTCGTTTATACCTGTATTGCGGTATTTTTCCATCTCGCCAATTAGTTCACGAACGGCACTATCAGTAGCAGAAGTTTTAATACCGGCACCAAATACAAACATACCTGGATACTCAGAACCTATAATAGATGTACGGGCACCGTAAGTCCAGCCTTTATCTTCACGTAGGTTTAGATTGATACGGCTGTTAAAGTTACCACCCAATGGGAAGTTCATTACTTGTTTTTTGAAGAAATCACCTTTGTAATCGTATTTATCGCCCATCATACCCATGCGGATTTGTGATTGAGGAGCGTTGATTTTATCAATTACGTAGATGGCTTTCTCAGGTTTGTGGTTGAAAGTTAATACAGGTAGAGTAACGTTTTTAGGAGCCCATTTTTTCAAGAACTCTAGTTTAGGCAACAATCCGTCTTTATCAATGTTACCTACAGCGGTAATAGTAGTAAGAGTAGGAGTGTAGTATTTGTTGTAAAACTCTTTTACGTCTTCCAAAGTGATTTTGCTAAGGGTTTTATCAGTACCATTAGGGCTAGCACCAAAAATGTGGTCGTCACCGTAAATCAATTTGTTAAATGCTTTAGTAGCAGTTAAGCTGGCATTTTTCTCTTCAGTAAAGTAGTTTTCGATTGCTTGATTTTTAACACGTTTAAAGTCTTCTTCGTTAAAACGTGGGTTAAACAGTATTTCTTCAAGCAGTTTAAGAGTTTGATCCAAGTTTTTGTCCAAAGTGCTAACGTTGATAACAGTAGCATCACGACCGGCGCTAATAAATATAGAAGCACCAAGCTTGTTCATTTCTTTTGAAAGTTGCTCAGGAGTATAGTTTTTAGTTCCTTCATTCATCATTTCGGCAGTTAAACGTGCCAAACCGATTTTTTTAGTATTGAAGGCTTGCAACTGGTGACCGCCTTTGATTGAGATTACTAAGTCAACAGTAGGAACTTCAGTAGTTTTAGTACCAATTACTTTGATACCGTTAGGGAACTCAGCTTTGTAGAATTGAGGAATGATAGCAGCTTTAGTTGGTCCTGCAACAGGGCGTTTGCTACGATCGAAGTTATCTTTAACAGGGGTGTAAGTAAGACCTTTGTATTCAGCTTCTTTAGCAGCATCAACTACACCCGGGTATGGGTTACGGCTGAACGATGAATCTTTAAGTTCTATTGGACGTGGTTTAACGTGTACATAGCAAGCGTTACGACTCTTAATGTATTTTTCGTAAACACGGGCAATATCTTCTTTAGTTACAGCGCGGTAGCGTGCAATATCATCTTTAATGTTGTATGATTTGTTACCCAACAACATAGTCCATTGGGTAAGAGTACCGGCTTTACCGCCAACGCTTTCCATAATACGAACAAGAGTAGCTTCCATGTTGGTTTTGGCTGCATTCAAATCGTCGTCGGTTACTTTGGTTGGGTCAAACTCAGCAATGGTTTTCTTTAATAAATCTTCAATCTCTTTTTGTTCATATTTAGGTGAGTAGAAGATTTCAATAGTGAATTCACCGCCCAACTCGCGGCAAGGATGTGAAGCACTGGCTTGAACTGCTTTTTCAGTTTTTACGAAGTTTTGGTACAAAGGCGAGTTGTTGTTACCACCGAAAATCTCAGCAAGAATATCCAACGCAGGCTCGTCTTTATCATAGTTGGGCACTGTAGGGTAAGCTACCAAATCAAGAGGGAAGAACACGTTATCAAGGTAAGTTGCGTGTTTTTCTGAACCCAATATTGTTTTGTCAACCCTCATTTTTGATACGGGTTTGCCTTTAGGAATTGGAGCGAAGTATTTTTCTACCATTGGGTAAACCTCGGTAGGGTTAATATCACCAGCAATTACCAATATAGCGTTGTTAGGTCCGTACCAGCGAAGGAAGAAGTTTTTAAGGTCATCAACAGTTACGCTGTTCAAATCTTCAACATAACCGATAATCGGCCAGCTGTAGGGGTGACCTTGTGGGTAAAGGGTTTGTCCCATAATTTCCACATAAGCCATTGCGTAAGGCTGGTTTTCGATGTTTTGAGATTTTTCGTTTTTAACGGTAGCGCGTTGTACTTCAAATTTCTTTTGGGTAACGCTATCCAACAAAAAGCCCATACGGTCAGCTTCTAACCACAAAGCGGTTTCAAGCATGTTACTGGGTAGGGTCTCAAAATAGTTGGTACGGTCGCTGTTAGTTGTACCGTTCATGTCACCACCTGCACCTTGCACAATTTTAAAGTGCTGCTCATCCCCAACGTTTTTAGAACCTTGGAACATCATGTGCTCAAAAAAGTGAGCAAAACCAGATTTACCCATGCTTTCACGGTTACTACCTACTTTGTAGGTCATTTCAACATGAACAATAGGGTCGCTGTGGTCTTCGTGCAAAATAACGGTAAGCCCGTTGGCCATCGTCCATTTTTCATAAGCAATCCCCAATTCTCCTTGAGCAGGGGTGTAGCGTTCAATTAATGTCCAGCCTGCCGGAGCTTGTGCCTTAAGCACCATGCCGGCAAAAAGGGCCATAAACAGTAGTGATACTTTTTTCATATTAGCTTTAATTTTTCTGAATTTTGGTTACCAAGAGGTATTATTCAAGCTTCAAAAATACATATTAAACTATTAAGCCTGCAAAGTATCGTTTAATGCTACACGATACCCGATGAAAATCACACCTAAATACATAAATACTCGTTGTGCATTAAGAATGTAATGCTCTTTATACCAATTATTTAAATGAGTCTGTTAAGACGGTGTTATCTAACACCCCATTCCCACATTCCAAATCCCGTTTTTTTGTCCAAAGGGTGTCCGCACTGCTTAAGAGTAAGAGCTATTTGTCCCCTATGATGCGCCTCGTGAGCAATCAGATACCCTAAAAATGCTTCGGGGTGAGGCTTAAACCCTTTTATCTTGCCCGTTGCAAAACCCTCTTCAAGTAGTTGCTCCATAACCTTTCCCGAAGCTTCCAAAGCTGCTTTCAGCAATTCTTTATTGGTAGCTTGTTCCTTTTCAATTTTGGTCAATTCACCCTTCAATTTTGGAGAAGCAGCATCAATCCACATCAAGCGCACATTGTGCAGGTGTGCCCATTGCTCACCCACACTGCGGCCTTTACCCAAAGCCTTATCATTAAGAGCCTCCACTTCAATTGCATCAAGGGTATATAAGTTGATACGGTTATTAATGGCAAAGGTTTCTAGTAGAGCATTCATAGTTATCAATAGTAGTAAGCAAAATTAAACCGATTCCTATAAAAATGATAGGCCAGTTGATGGAGTAAATGTTTTAGTAATGTTTGGGTGATGGTATCATAATTTTTGAATAACCGTTTGGTGATGTTGTGATAATAGCATTGCAACCACAAAGAAAAATATATGGGAAAGAAAACAACATTGATTTTTAGCTTGTTACTGTTTGCTTTTATAAGCAATACGGGCTACTCACAAACACATATTCATTACTGGAATTTTAACAACTCGTCAACTGAGACGGATTTGTTAACAGCTAAACTATCCTTGGTGTCGGGTGCATCCATTCAACACATTCAGGGCGGAACAAGTGCCATACAAATAACCAGCAATACAGGTCAGGGTTTTGAAGTAACCAATCCAAACACGCGTAATTCTGATTCTTCGGGGTCGCATTTACGTTTTAACAACCCTATTGGCGGAACCTTAGTGTTCTCATTGCCAACTATAGGTTATACTGATGTGGTGGTTAAATATGCCACCCGTCGCTCAGGTTCGGGAGCCGGTACCCAAAAAATTGAGTACAGTACTGATGGCTCTTCGTACACCGCATTTACCGATATTAATCCTGTAGACGGTAACCCAACCCTGCAAACGTTAGATTTCTCTGCTATTATAGCGGTGGATAATAATGCTAACTTTAAAATACGCATTACGTTTGAACAAGGTCCCGGCGGTACTGTAGGTAATAACCGTTTTGACAATTTCACAGCCGAGGGCACAGGTTCAGGTCCGGATGTAACTGCACCTGTAGTTACGTTTATCCCAGTGGACGGTGCTTTACATTTAGATATTACAACAAAACCTAAAATTTCATTCAACGAGGCAGTACGTTTGATTAACAACACTGCCCTTAGCAATACCAATGTAGATGCTTTGGTAGAGTTGCGTTTGGATAATGCAAGCGGTGCAACTGTTGCGTTTGATGCTACTGTTAGCGGCAATGAGATTATTATCACGCCTGCTGCAAATTTGCTTAATAGTCAGAAGTATTATGTTGCGTTAAAAGCTAATAGTGTGGAAGATATGAGCGACAATGCTGTAGTTGCGTTACAATCAATGTCGTTTACTACAATTGCGGTTCAAACCCAGTTTAATGCAGGTGATTTAGTACCTGTAGCCTATCGTATGAATGCTACTTCGACAGACGATGAAGTAGTCTTGCTAACCTTTGTAGACATTTTACCCGGAACGATGATTAACATCACCGATGCAAAGTACACTGATAATACACCTGCACAATGTGCCGGAGGATTTGTTTGGACTGCCCCTGCAAATGAGTGCATACCTGCTGGCTCAATCATAAACATCAAAAACGATGTTCCCTCAGCTAGTAAAGGCACTATTACAGGTGGTGGTTTTGGTTTAAGTTCAGGTGGCGACCAATTTATAGTATATACAGGTACCGCTGCTAATCCTAAATACATTACTGCGCTTTCATCAAATGGATGGCTTACTGCAAACACCTCATGTTCAGGAAGTAATTCAAAAATACCTGCAACTCTTACCGATGGTCAAAACGCCCTTAACGGTAGCACTATTACAGGTAACGTAACCGGCAATACAGCTAATGCTTACTACAACGGTACCCAAACAGGTACAGCATCTCAATTGCGTGCAGCTATCCTAAACCCTGCTAATTGGGTAGGAGCGGCTTCGGGTACTGCGCCCCAAACATGGCCTACATGGAGTTTCCCCGGACCTCCTTCAGTATTGGGCACTAAAATCATCAACCAAACTACCGTCCAGGTTTTCTTTAGCAGCGATTTGGACAATGCAACAGCAACCAATACATCTAATTTTACGGGTATCAGCGGCTTGGTTAGCATCAGCAGAACCAACAACGGTACATTGGCTGATACGCTTACCTTAACTTATAACACTCCGTTCACTCCCTCGGCTACACTTTCTATCACGGTAACTAATGTTAAAGACAGCGAAGGAAACATTATGCTTTGCCCGTATAAGTTTTCGTTTACTTACAACACCGAGGTTTCTTTTGCTAAATCGTTTATATCGGTTAATGAAAATGCCGGTGTAGCGGTAGTGAATGTCACCATTAAAAACCCTTCAAACTCAACAGTAAATCTTGTGTTAAAAGGTGCTGCGTTTAATACCGCTTCAGCAACTGACTTTAATTTCGTTAATCAAACCCTTACCATTATAGGTACTACTACATCGCATGTTATCAATATCCCTATTGCTGATGATAATCTGAACGAACAGGACGAGTACTTTACATTGGCACTTGAAAGCCCTGTAGGACTATCAATTACTGGCAGCAATTTGTTTACCGTATATATTAAAGATAACGACCACAAAGCACCAGCAGCCAGCAAAGAGGTTGAACTAAACTACGTAACCAGCTACGAACCCGTTGTCGGTTCAAGCACTTGTGAAATTGTAATGTTTGATTCTGCTTCAAAACGTTTATTCTCAATCAGTGCCGTACAAGACCGATTGGATATTTCTGATTTCAGTAACCCTGCCAATATCACGTTGATTAAATCAATTGATATGAGCACTTACGGCGGTATCACCAGCGTAGCTGTTAAAAACGGTATCGTAGCTGCTGCAAGCCCCAATGCAAACGAGCAGTCGGATGGTTCAGTGGTGTTTTTTAATACCAATGGCGATTTTCAAAAGCAAGTTACTGTAGGTGCATTGCCTGATATGGTTACTTTTAGCCCAGACGGTTCTAAAGTAATGACGGCCAACGAAGGCCAACCTAACGATTCTTACACCGTTGACCCCGAAGGTTCTGTTAGCGTGATTGATATCAGTGGAGGCATTACCAATCTTACCCACGCTAACGTTACCACGGTTTCGTTTACCGGTTTTAACAGCCAAGAAACTGCCTTGATTGCATCAGGTGTTCGCAAGCTTAAAGCCACAAGTACACTTGCTCAGGATTTTGAACCCGAATACATTACCGTTTCAGCCGATTCTAAAACGGCTTGGGTTACGTTGCAAGAAAACAACGCTATTGCAGTTATTGACCTTACTAACAACACAGCGACATCAGTTTGGAGCTGCGGTACTAAAGATTTTAGTTTAATGGGTAATGGTTTTGATGCTTCAGACAATAATGGTACAATACTTAATAGCAACTGGCCTGTAAAGAGTTTCTTTTTGGCCGACGGTATTGCCAATTACGCTGTTAACGGAACCACCTACCTTGTTACAGCAAACGAAGGTGATGAGAAAGAATACACTGGTTTGAACGAACGTACCACCGTAGGTGCTATTAAATTAGATTCTACCAAATTCCCGCAAGCACCTATGTTGCAACAAGCGCATAACTTAGGTCGTTTGCGTGTAACTAACCTGCAAGGTGACACCGACAAAGACGGTGACTTTGACGAATTATATATGGTAGGCGCCCGCTCTTTCTCAATCTTTAATGCTAGTAACAATACAAGGGTTTTTGACAGCGGTGATGATTTTGAAACCATTACGGCTGCTGATGCCACTTACGGTGTATTGTTTAATGCTGATAACGAAGGTAACGGACTAAAAGGCCGCAGTCGTGCAAAAGGCCCTGAACCAGAAGGCGTAACCTTGGCCTCAATTTCGGGTAAAACCTTTGCTTTTGTAGCGTTAGAGCGTATTGGCGGAGTGATGGTGTACAACATTACTGACCCAACGTCTCCAACTTTTAGCGATTATAAAAACAACCGTAGCACCACCAGTTTTACCGGCGACCATGGTCCTGAGGGTATTATTTATGTTAGCCCTAAAGCTAGCCCAACTGGTAAAGGCTATATAATTGTGGCTAACGAAATAAGCGGTACTATTTCAGTATATGAAGTAAAAAGCAACTTGCCTGTATTGCCAAACGGTGTTCAAGAGGTTGAGAACAGCAAATGCAAGTTATATCCTAACCCAGCAGCCAATGAAGTAACCATTGACTACACCGTTGAAAATGCTCAAGAAGTATCTTTTGAGGTGTTTGATATGGCAGGCAAAATGGTGTTTGCCCAAACAATGCCCGCAGGAGCTAATACAGTTTCAATAAGCACAGCTACTTTGGATAACGGCATCTACTTTGCCCGCATAGTAGCCAATAAACAAGTACTTTCTACCGAGAAATTGGTAATTGTAAAATAACCTATCAATAGCTTTTAGTATGAGCGCAATCCAAACGGGTTGCGCTTTTTTGTTATTATTTACTAAAACCATATTTAGAAAATATAAATTGCTGTATAATTTTAATTAGTTGATTTGTATTTGATTAGCAAAAAAATGTTGCTGATAATATATTTATATGATACTTTTAAAATTCTAATTGCTATTTGGAAATGATACTAGAAAAAATTGCAAAAACAATTAAAAGAATTAAAGATATTGAGTTGTCTGTAAAGTATTTCGTAATCCCTTTAATAATCGGAATTTTTGTACAACCGCTCATCGTTGACGCATTTTGTACTCATTTCAGAAAAAGTACACAAAATAAATTCATGTTTAGAATTGAAAAGAAGGACGGTAGTATTGATGTTTTTCGTCAACAAAAGATTCATATCCTTAACAAGGATACATATGAAAGTGATGAAAATGGATACATCACAATGGAGGGCGAAAGTAGCACAACTTTCTTTAATCTTATTAAATGCGAAAAATGCAATACAGTTGACACTTTCACTTACATTATAAATAATCCCGATGATACTCTAGAATACAGTGGTAAGTTTCCAGCAGATCTAACAATTGACAACATTGCCACACCATTTATCATAACCTTATATGAAAATTAAATTTTTGCTCTTACTATCACTTATTTTCATTTGTCAATTTTCTAAATCTCAAAATAATGATTCTAAAACCAAATCAAAATACCTTAAAGGTATTTTGATTAATAAGGAAGGGCATGAGATACCAAGTAATTTGAAAATTGAAGTCACTTACAATGATAAAAGTAACAATACTTTTACTAAAGAAATCATTACCAAAGCAGGAGGAGCCTTTAGCGATGAAACTATTGGGTTACCTAATCTATTGAAATTTAAAATTAAAGATAAAGAGTTTGTTCTTGCTGAACCAAAACAAACCCTTAGGGAAGTTGGAATGGTAGTTTTAGAGATTGATCACGCTCCCATATTTAATGAGAAAGTTATCCAAAAGGGAAACAGGAAAGTTTCATTCATTGAATTCATTGAGGAAGCGGATTCAATACAATTAAGAAAGCTTGAGAAAATAATCAATTTTGGAAATAGAGGTATACTCGAGGCTATACTGAATGTAGGGGAAAAGGTTGATAAACTTGCCGAGCAGCTTAATTATAGAGAACCCTTGGAAAAATGCAATGAAAACATGCAGTACTTAACAGAAAAATATTTGCGGCAAATATTCATTGATAGTATTTTAAAAACAGACACGGGGCAATATCTTAGAATGATTAGGGATCTTGATTATGAGAGGAAAATGCTACATAACAAAGTAGACTTACTTAGTTATAAATTCTCTTTTTATGGTTGCCAAACGATCTCAGATGATAAAAAGAGAATTGAATTTAGGATCTTAGTCCAAGACAGCCTTAATAGGCCTGTGAAAATGGATATTCCAATTAAAGTTGCAATCGAGAAGATCACAGGTTTAAAGAGTGAAAATGGAGCTTCGTTAATAAAAAGTGCCACCGGTGATTATTACTTTGAGACAATAGTCAAAACAAACCCTTTTGCAACTATTGTTTTTCAGGCAAATGAGGAAGTGTTTTCTTCAAGCAAGTCAGATTATAGAATTAAAGTTTATTACATTCACTCATCAAGAAATAGTCATTTAAAACTTGAAGCAAACTTATTTGATTTGAAAACAAACTGTTTTCAATCAAGATCAGAAAATATTGATAGAGTTATCGATACGCTAAGATTTAATAATTCAATTGTTTATGCTAAGATTATTAGGAAATCGAACGAACAGAAAGATATTTTTTTCGAAATAAACCATTTGACTCAGCAAAAAATTGATTTAAAAGGAAGTCGACAAAAATGCAAGTTCAAGTTTCAAAAAGGGTTAAACACATTAACAATATCAAATGAAAAAAGAGAGAGCCTTGATATTTATTTTTTTAACAAGAGAGATAAAAAATCAAGCATGCAAAAGGTTGAAGTAAGTGAAGATTTCGGCAATCAATCATTCTTGGTTTATATCGAATAGTAAAAAAGTCCGTTGCGATACTTTCACAACGGACTTTTACTATTAGTAGGAAGCTGTTACTTGTTCAACTTAGCAAGCTCAGCAATTTTTTCTTCTAGTTCTATTTCGGCACCTTCTTGGTAGCCGGGGTGGCTGTAATACAAATTACCTTTTTGGTCGTACACAAACGTGTAAGGAGGGTCAAGAACGTTCATGGCACGTTTTAGGTCTGATGCCACATCTAACAATATTTTGTAGCCCACCCAGTTTTTAGCTTCAACAAAGGGTTTTACTTTTTGCGTAGTACGAGAATCGTCGATAGAAACAGCAATAAACTCAATATTGTATTTCTCTTTCCATTCTTCAATCACATCGTTAATATTGGTAAGCTCTTTCAGGCAGGGCCCACACCAGGTAGCCCAAAAATTAATCACCACAATTTTTCCGCTATCGGCCACTTCTGATACTTTAATAGCATTACCATTAAGGTCTTTCAAAGTAATATCGGGGATACGGTTTTGAGCCATTGCAGGCACGGCAAACAAAAAGGCCAAAATGGGTATTATCAGTTTCTTCATTCGGTGTTAAATTTTATACAAGTATATAGGTTTCAATAAAAATGCCAAAACCTATCTCAAATCACCGATAAAATATTTACCAAGCAGTTTAGCGCAGCAACATCACGTTTCCACGGTGGTTGTAGTTACGCAACTGTTTGTTTTGAAGTCCTTTAAACGATAATTGCCAAGCGTAGGTGCCGCTTGTGGCTGCTTGCTGTTTATAAGTGCCGTCCCAACCGTAGGCGGGGTTGGTGCTTTCAAACATTTTTGCTCCCCAACGGTCAAATATTTCAATTTTGTAATCAGTAATGTCTGAAAATACAGGGGCAAACACATCGTTTTTCCCATCACCGTTCGGGCTAAAAGCATTGGGCATATAAAAAGTAAAGTCGCATAACCGTTTCACGGTTGCACCATCTCCGGCCTTACAACCGTTGTTATCTTCCACCATCACAAAATAATCTCCCGCTTTGCTCACAATAATCCATTGTGTGGTATCGCCCGTAGGTGTCCATTTATAATAGTTGTGTCCTTTGCCCGCATCCAGTTTCAGCAATTCCGAGCTATCATCACAAATAGAATATTCATTGCCAATATCCACCAACAGATTGGGGTGTTCAATTACTACAATACTGTCTTCTCCGCTGCATAGTCCGTTATCTACCTTTACCCAATACGTGCCACCCTTTTTCACAGTTATCTCAGGCGTAGTTTCACCGGTACTCCACAGTTGTTTTGGGCCTTTACCGGTGGGGGTAAGCACAATACTATCTCCCTTGCATACCATTGTGTCATTGCCCAGCGAAACTTCATCGGCAATAACAATGATTACCCGTTTTGCCATAAACAATTCAATACCGCATCGGTACCAGTCTAAGGTGGCTACATAGCTGTTAATACTGCTGTATTTATGCTTCGGGCTTAATAATGATGAGGTGTTTTCTTCGGGAGGACAGGCGAAGTCGCTAAAATTCCATCGAACAGAGTCGGCAGTGAAATTACTGTGAATGGTAAACTTTACGCTGTCACCCAAACAAGTGTTTGTAAACGAAAAGGTGATTCCGTAGTTAGGCGCATCAATAAAGTGTTTGCTGGTATCGTTGATAAAGTTGGGGAACTCAAAATTACTATTGCGCCCGATACCCAAATTCAGGGCATCTTTTTTATAGCCGCAGGTAGCCGCGGGGTTGTTCGGAAACTCAATCACATCAATAACAGGTGAGGGGATTGAATTATCGTGAGTGGTAATGTATAATTTACCATCGGGGCCAAGCATTAAGTTATTAAGGTTTTGCGCATCGGTGGCTGCAATGCCCCAGCTGCTAAAATTAGTGCCGCTGTATTGCACCACTTGGCTCTCCATATACGAGTAAGCAACATATAATTTACTATCATCGGGAGAGAACGCTATACCATATGCATAGTCCCATTTGGCGTCTCTGTGCAATGTGATAGGATTGCTCAATTGTCCGCAAAGCTTATCAAAATCAAAAACTTGTGCAAAAGCATTTAATGAATCGGCGTAGTGGGTAATTACAATCTTATCGCCTTTGGCATTGCTGACTAAATCACCAAAGTTTCTGCCCAAAATGCCTATTTTGATTTCAGTGGGTATTGGCTTTATACCTGTTTCGGTAATAGGAAAACAGAAGAACGAGTTGTTTGCCACATCTCCGTTGCTATGGGTAACCAACCAGTAACCGTTATTTACCGATTGCTTTACTGCGGTGAAACTGTAGGAAATTTTTTGGGCTACAATGTTGTTTTTAGAAATTACATTTCCCTGCCCGCTGTTTTCGGTCACATCTACTATTGAGTAGCTAAGCGTTTTTGTGGCATTAACCGTAAAGATAAAGTATTTGCCCTTCTGGCCGGGAAAAGGGACAATCAATGTGCCCTGAGCGTTAATTTCATTGATTAATCCACTACCGTTGGGCATCAATGCATGAAATTTGTTCCAAACACTCACTCCGTCGGTATAAAACAATAACTGGCCCGTAACTTCATCAGAGATAGTGGCTGATGCACGAGTTTTCATGGCACAATCATTTGCAACGGTTGGTTTTGGATTGGTGCTGCCAAATTTTATCGCTGCGTTATTGCCAAAGTACCAGTTATCACGCTCGTGTTGAGCCAATGCAACGGCAGCCGTTAATATAAAAAACAGAAAAAAGCCGCCCTTTAAATTTTTCATAGTTGGTTATACAATGTTAGGCATTAGTTTTATGTGCCTTACACGTTTTAGACAAGCAAAAGTTTTTAAAGGTTGCGTTGCTCTAATTATTTATACCCGAAATTAGTTTGCATCTGAACTTTTGAAGCCATTACTTCGTTACCACAAAAAACAAATGCTTCGCAGGCCGCAAATAATACTGTTGCTGATAGCCCTTTTTGCTTTTGCAGGGGTGTGCATCCATTTTTGTTGCCAACCCAAAAGCAGCGAAGGCAGCCCTGTGGCATTGGCCTACCTCAATCACCACGATACCGTAAAGTATGTAGGCATGAACACCTGCCGAGCTTGCCACGCTGATAAACACAGTACGTTTGTCCATACGGGCATGGGCTTATCGTTTGATAAGGCTACTCCAGAAAAAAGCTCGGCTAACTTTAAACACGGGGCTGTGTATGATAAATACCGTGATTTTTACTACCAACCTTATTGGGCAGGAGATGAATTTTACATTAAAGAATATAGGCTTGAGGGGAAAGATACCGTACACAAACGGGTAGAGCGTATCAGCTACATTGTTGGCTCAGGGCAACACACCAACTCACACATTATTGAAACCAACGGGTATTTAAACCAAGCCCCGCTTACATGGTATGCCCAGCAAGGCAAATGGGATTTACCCCCCGGTTTCGAAGACGGCCATAATACCCGGTTTAGCCGGATAATAG
Organism: Bacteroidota bacterium; assembly: GCA_008933805.1. NCBI lineage: Bacteria > Pseudomonadati > Bacteroidota > Bacteroidota bacterium. Next base: position 27,137 of record WBUH01000018.1, on the reverse strand, counting down.
GCTTGGAGTGTATGAGTTGCCACAACGGGTTGCCCGGTTTTGTACAAGGTTCAGAAAACCGTTTTACCAAAATACCCGGTGGTATCGACTGTGAGCGTTGCCACGGACCCGGCCAATTGCACGTAGCACAAATACAAGCAGGCAAGTTGGTGGATACCGCCAAAGAAATAGATTACACAATAGTAAACCCCCGCAAGCTAAGCTGGCAACGCCAGATTGACCTTTGCCAACGCTGCCATTTGCAGGGCAATGCAGTATTGAAAGAAGGGAAGGAGTTTACCGATTTTAGACCCGGTATGGTGCTTAGCGATTACTTTGAAGTGTTTATGCCCCGCTACGAAGGCAGCGATACAGCCTTTATAATGGCCTCTCATGCTGAAAGATTGCAAATGAGTAACTGCTTTATAAACAGCAATAAAAATGCGGCGCAGGGTAAAATGCAGTTAACGTGTATTACTTGCCATAACCCGCACGTATCGGTTAAGGTAACGGGCAAACAAGTGTTTAATGATGCTTGCATCAACTGCCACCAACAGCAAACTTGTACCGAAACAGAAGCGATACGCAAAAAGGCAAACAACGATTGCAGCAGTTGCCATATGCCCAGTACGGGAACTATTGATATTCCGCACGTTACTGTGCACGACCACTACATCCGTAAACCTGAAAAGAAAACATTAAGTGCTGAACAAGCTAACAAAGTAGCCCGTTTTATAGGCATTTACTCGGTAAATAACCCAAATACCGATGCATTGACCAAAGGGAGGGCGTATTTAAGCTATTTTGAGAAGTTTGAGCCCTCAAAATATGAGTTATTAGATTCGGCATTGTTTTATCTGCAAAAAGCCAATGCACCCGCCAAAGAGTTTATACATCATGCCTTTTTAAAGATAGATTATACCCAGTTGTTGAAATACGTCCCGAAAGCAGAAAACCCCGATGCTTGGACGGCCTACCGAATCGGGCAAGCCTATTACAGCACTGCAAACAGCAAAGAGGCTGAGAAATACTTTGCCATTGCTGTGGCAAAAGCCCCGCAAAATATTGAGTTTACAGCCAAGTTGGGGACAGTAAAACTTGAACTGAACAAAACCGATGAAGCTAAGAAGTTGTTTGAAGAGTTGCTGAAAGCCTATCCTAAACATACGCAAAGCCATACCAATCTTGGGTATTTGTATTTCTTGCAGGGAAACATCGCTAAAGCCAATGAACATTACGATAAAGCCGTTACTCTTGACCCTGACTACGAGCCTGCGCTATTAAACAAGGCCGGACTTTATAATTACCTGAAAGAATACAACAAAGCCCGACAGATTTTACAACGTATTCTTAAACGCAACCCCAACAACCAGCGGGTGAAACAAATGCTGGAAAGCCTCAAAGGATTGTAGTAAATTCTTTCATAAAATACATTTAGTAAAACTTTAGCAAAGTCATTATAACACCTAATAAATGAGTAAAATATATCGTTCAAGCTTTTTGTCAAACCCTAATTTGTATTTTGCTTTATTACTTGTAACGGGTGTTATAGGTTTCTATTTTGGTATTAGGGAAATGCGTGCAGTATTTCTAGCTAACTTGATACCTTTGGTAGGTTTGTTTATCAATAACCTTTATCCGCAAGTATTAAAATTAGTGTATGACCAAACCGATGATACACTTACATTATCAATCTCAAAATACCTGTTTATAAGAAAGACCGTTACAATTTCTAAAGACCAACTGAGGATAAATTTCCATGATTATCCCAAAAGTTTTGCACAACCTCTGGAGGTGACTTTGATAACTGCTGATGGTACTGTTTATGTAATGAATACTAAGTTTTGGGGACGTAAACAACTGAAAAGAGTGCTGAAAGAGGTTTGGCAAATTGATGTTGCCAGCCCTAAGGAATCCGCTAATAAATAATGAGCATACGAGCCGAAATAATGGACGCTGAGTACTTTGCAAAGCAATATTGTTTTGCTGTACCCGGCCTGTTATTGCAGCCGTATGTGGAGTGCTACTGGCAGTTGGACTTAAGAAACGGAGCACCTGAAAACGATTATTGGGAGCAAATATTTGCCAATTTAAATGCTTCGTTGGTGTTTAATTTGGGTAGCCCTTTTGGTATAAAGAAACAAGAAGGCACGGATGAATGGAGTTTTGCAAAGAGTATTGTGGTAGGGCAGCGTAACCAACCGGTAATGTACCACCATGCCGAGGGTAATTTTTTGTTGGGCATTAAGTTTAAGCCTGCCGGACTTAGCTCATTGCTTGCTGTTGATGCTCAGGAACTAAACAACGGGTTTGTATTGATTGAAGAGCTTGCCAAAACTGCCGAGTTGGAAGAAAAACTGGCTAACGACACTCTTTTTGAACAACGCACGCAACGGTTAGAAGTGTTTTTAACCGCGTTATTGGCCAAAAACGAGGCGAAGAATTACCGTCATCATTACCTGCACAAGGCAATCAACCATTTTCAGCAGGCGCAAGGGGCATATAATGTAAATCAACTGGCAAATGTATTAAGCCTCACACCTAAAACACTTACCCGTTATTTCGTACATAGCGTAGGGCTTACCCCGAAAGTAAGTGCCCGTATCATCCGTTTCAGAAAAGCATTGCCGTATTATGTGGCGTATGGGTCGGCCTATCCTTATGAAGAATTGGGTTATACCGATTTCTCCCATTTTATAAAGGATTACAAAGCCTTTGCCCAAAAAGAGAATAAAAAAGGGTAGTGTTATTTACCTGTGGCTAATCCCATAGGGATTTTAGGCTCTTCGTATTCGTAATAAGTAAGGTATAGTTTTTTGGTTACCTCAATACCTGTTTCATCAACATAAGTGATGTTATACTCCTCGTCAAATACGTTTCCTGCAAAACCTTTTGGCTTGTAGGGGCAGCAAGCTTGTACACGGCTATATTTAATCGGTTTTTTCTTACTGTCGCGCAAAAGATTCAGATAATCACGCACATTGCCAAAACCTCCCTTTTTTCCTGTGCCCACTTTTATAGGGTTTTTAGCCGTAAAACCATACGTAGCATCGGTACTGGTTTGGGTAAGTTTGGTAATAGTGTTTAGCTTAGGGCGGTTTTTAGCGGTATCGCTGTAGTATTTTCCTTTGTCACCCACGTCTACGCCCATTTCAACCAATTCTAAAAAGTCGCTGGCGGCACTGTCAAACATATTCATGCTTTCATACATGTGCGCTCGGTGGTATAAAGCTTCAGAATTGCTGGCTTCAAACTCAAGCGCATTACTGTAATAGTTTACGGCGGTGTCGTAGTGGGTAAGACGTTTGTAACAGCTTCCGATGGCGTTATAGGCTTTTACATAATCAGGTTTAAACGTAAGCACCAATTTAAAATCGGCCAAGGCTTCGTTATAGTTACCCAGTTTAGATTTTGCAATGCCACGGTTAAACATACTAAAGTAATCGTCGGCTTTCAGGCGGATGGCCATATCAAAATACCCGATGGCCTCTTTATAGTTACCCCGTTGTGCGTATTTCATTCCGTCGTTATAATAGTCCTCAGCACTGCGCTGTGCAAATGCACCAATGCTTAATAGCAGGGCTATTGTGTATAGGGCAGCTCTTTTCATAGATGGCAATTTAAAATTTTAACGAATTTTAAGTACACAATATTTTACCACACAAAATGGGCTTGTGCTGCGAATGAATACAAAGTAATGGGTAAAGGTGAACGGGAGAGGACTACTCTAATTGCAACCCTTTGATGATATGTTCTATCTGATAATCTTCCATCGGGTCGAAGGTGTCTTTCAAATCACCGCCAAAAACCTGTGCTGTAGTGCTCCATAAAAAGGTTTCAAACCCGTTGGTAAAAGCATCCAATATTTCGTAAGCAGTTTTACCTGTCTCGCGATACAGTAGCTTGGTAAGCAAAACACCTCGTGAGCGGGGCATATTCTTTAAGAAGCCTGTAAACTCTTCTTTAAAAGCTTTTTCTGATGCTTTTAGGTACTCTTTACGCTCTTTGCCCTTTAACTGGCGCAGGTTGTCTTCCATCAATTGCAGGCGGAAGGCAGCCATTTTTGCATACGGGAATACTATCTTGATATTGTATATCAGCAGCAAGTATTTTTTCTTGGTTTCAGCGTCATCCAACTCGCTATACGTTACTTCTGAAAACTCATATACGGGTATAGAATCTCCGTCAACATATTCATAACGGATTATCTTTTGTGCATCAGCATCTTTGTTGCTTAACATAAGCAAAGCAAAAGCGGCTATAAACAGTGCGATATGTTTTTTCATAGTGGTAGGTATTGGCCTGTGTATTACACCTATTCAATTTGTGTGCCAGCAGTTTTTGGCTTCACAGGAGTTTTTATGAAATAAAACGCAGCACCTATACCGATAATTATCATTCCGATAGAAATAAATTCGGCTTGAGTGGCTTGCATGCCCATAAAATCAATAACGTTGTTCACACGTATCTGCTCAATTGTAAAACGCTCTATACCTGCAAACACCATGTACAAACAAAAGATGAGTCCGGGCGCTTTCAAACGTTTACGTAAGGCCCAAATAATACCAAACAATACTAAGCCCATGGCTACTTCATACAAAGGTGTTGGGTATACAGGGTCTATCAAGTAAGGAGTATTACTAAAATCACATACCTGCCCCATGCTGTTATCCAAATTAGGGTAGGGGTTGCACTCACGGTTTACGTTGTTAGGATAGTTATATGCCCACAGCCAATCGGGTAAAGCACTCATCCAACCCGGTTTTGGGGCTTTGTTTACAATACCCCAATCGCCGTCGCCTGATACATGGCAGCCCATTCTGCCCATTGCATAGGCTAGCATCATAGCCGCGCCACCCGCATCAATCATGTGTCTCCAGTGAATATCAAACCTGCGTACGTACCACAAAACGCCAATGGCACCGGTTATCAAACTTCCGTAGTAAGTAAGGCCGCTAAAAGAGAGTATCGCGCCCATAGGGTCGGCGTAAAACTCGCTCATGTTTTCAAAGATGTGAAACAGTTTTGCACCCGGTAAACCTGTGATGGCGGCCACAAACGTAATATTACCCATCATTTGATGGGGTAGAAGAGTCTCTTCAACTTGGCGGGCAGTTTTGCCTTTCATTTTCTGTCCCTCGCGGTACACAAAATAGGCGCCCAACGCTCCGGCAGCCAAACCACCCAATAAATTACCCTCGGTAGACAGTAAAAACGCCTGAGGGTTTGAGGTTAATCGGTCGAATGAAAAAATACCCTCAACAATCTTAAAACCGGCAATGAAGTAAAAAATAAAATTCATTGCATAATCGTAGGTTCCGGGGGCTTTATCTACCCATACTTTGCGGGTAAATGAGCGTAAAGTTCCGTTTGCTTCCAGTCGTTTCAGTTCTTTGGTCATTACCCAGTAAGCCGCAAGAAATGAGAAGGCCATGAAAAGCCCGAACATTTGAATGATTTTGAAAAGGGGTATTTCTATCCCAAACCAGTCTTTTACGAGAAAATATAAATTAGGGTACACGTTGTCTAATCTTAAATTTCGGCTAAGATATGGCTTGTTGTGGCTAAGTGCCAAACAGCCGTCAATTTTTTAACAGGAGTTACTGCCAAACGATTGCTTAACCCAAAAATAAGCCATTAATAGCGCTGAATACTACCCAATAGTATATTGATGACCGTTGATTATTATTTTGTATAAGCGTTTGAAAATCAATTAAAAAAACAGCAGATATTCTTTTGGTTTTGTTTTACTTTTCTTAACATTGTATAGCAATTGCTTTTCAAACCACTATCAATCAATTCTATCAATCAATGAAAAAACTAATCTTAATTGCATTGGTGTTAACAGGGTTAACTGCCAAAGCACAGTACTTCCAACACGTTTACGGCCTAAACAATGATGAGTACGGATTAACCGGTGTTAATACAACCGGCCCCATGCCCATCGGTCAGTTTATGACAGGCTTAACACTGTCGTGTTTGCCGGTAAGATCCATTCCTGCAACCTATACCGATATTAACGGTAATGTTCCGGGTGGTCCGTTCTTTAATGAAAACTATGTGCTTACCGACCCCGGAACCGGTGTAATGTTAAATACCATTGGATTTCCGCAACCCTTAGAGCTGCAAACCTGCGCAGGTAGATTGGGTATTGTAGGCGGTTTTAGCAATCACCCTTCTATTCCTGAAAACGGTGTGTTTTTTATGCATTTAGCACCGGGCGGTGGTGTAGGGGCTATATTTACCTTTACCCCTATTGCTGGTTCAGGCTTCATTATCACTGACGTACAAGGAATCGAAAGGTCGATTAATTTCCCCGGCGATTGGTTTGTAACAGGTTCATGCTTAGACCCTGGAGGAAACTCAAAAGTATTTGCTATCAGGTTTAATGAATGTACAGGAGCAATGGTATGGGGACAGATTTATGATATTTTACCTCCAGCTGTGCATGCCTACGGACGTGATATTGCTGAAAACTTAATTCCTGTTTTTGGCCCTCCGGGAGCAGCTATTGTGGGTAAAATAAATACAGTGAATGGTGATGACGATGCCTTTTTATTTCATATTGATGCCAACAATGGCTTTCCAGCACCACACCCTGTAATTATTACCGGTTTCCCTAACTCAAACGAAGAGTGGAGAAGTATTAAAACTGCTCAAGCAGGTATATGGCCTCCGGGCTTTATTTTGGGTGGTTATACCAATATAAACGGTAATTATGATTTCTTGATTACTCGTATGGATCCGCTTATTGGGCCGCTGTTCTTAAATATTTTTGATGTAAGTTTTGCCCCCGGAAATGACAACTATTGCTACGATGTTATGGAGCGCCTTAACTCTGCTTGCCAGTATGAATACTATGCGGTAGGTAATGCACGCAATAGCATTTTTGGTAATGCCGACGTAATGGTGGTGAAAATGGATCCATGGGGTAACGGTGTACCCGGTGGCGAATTTATATACGGCGGAGGCGGTGATGATTTTGGTAATAATTTAGACCAACGCAATTTGGTGCCTTGCGGCCCTCCTCCTCCAAATTTTGACGGTTTATCAATCTTTGGTTCTACAAACAACAGTTTCGCAGTTTTTGGCGGAGCAGATATGTACATGATTAGGGCTTATTATAATGGTATATCAGGCTGTAACGAGGCTTTCTTTAATCCTCTTCAACTTGGCGGTTTGCCTCCAATGCCTCAAATGCCTGTGAACCCGATTATTAATCTTAACCCTAATATGAACATTACTGCCTTCCATTTTAACATGAAGGATCAACCGCTATGTTTTGCACCTGTAATAGGCGGCGGTAGTAATGCCCGTGTTGCACCTAAAGAAGACAAAACTGCCGATGATGCTATGTTAATTATGCCTAATCCAACTGCAGCAGGCTCTAAAGAAGTAACACTGCAAATTGATAGCGACGTAACAGGCGATGCTACAATTGAAATTTATGACTTGCTTGGCAAATTGTATTACAGCAACAAACACACGCTATCAAAAGGTATCAATAAACTGCCTGTTGATATTAGCAGCACAAACATGGCTGCCGGCATGTACAGTGTGAAAGTACTTGGCCAACAACAAAATAAAACGGTAACACTTATTGTAAAATAAACTCTCTACTGTTTTTCCTTTTTCTAATTAGGGCGGCACATTGCCGCCCTTTTTTATGGTTATAAGTGAGGTTTTTTAGGTTTAAGCCGGTTTTAACATACACATTATACTTAAGTAAACTATTAATTATCAATAATTAAAGCGCGGCTTACAACTGATTGTTAATAAACAGGGCAGGGGAAACATTACCGTTTTTGGTATATTGCAGGTAGTTCATGCTACATCTGCCAAACTTAATAACCGATCTTGCCCTTATACTGGGAGCAGCCGGTGCAATAAGTCTTATCTTTAAACGACTTAAACAACCGCTGGTTCTTGGGTACATTATTGCGGGGTTTTTAATAGGTCCCAACTTCTCGCTTTTCCCAACTGTAATTGAAATTGACAACATTAGAACATGGGCCGATATCGGTGTTGTGTTCTTATTGTTTAGCCTTGGCCTTGAGTTTAGTTTTAAAAAACTGATTAAAGTAGGAGGGGTTTCAGCTATTACCGCCTTTATTGAGGTAGGGGCTACTATGCTGATGGGATATTTGCTGGGCAACTTATTAGGATGGAGCGGCATGGACAGTTTGTTTTTAGGCGGGATACTGGCCATAGCTTCCACTACTATCATTATCAGAGCTTTTGACGAGTTGGGTGTAAAAAGTCAAAACTTTACAGGTATCGTACTTGGTGTATTAGTGGTTGAAGATTTGGTGGCTGTAGTGCTTATGGTAATACTCTCTACCGTAGCTATCAGCCAAACTTTTGCAGGCGGTGAAATGGTGGCCTCATTAGTAAAACTGGTATTTTTTCTAACCATTTGGTTTTTGGCAGGTATCTTCTTTATACCCACATTCCTTAAAAAAGCCAAAAGACTGATGAACGATGAAACCATGCTGATTGTATCATTAGCCTTGTGTTTGTTGATGGTGGTATTAGCTACCGCAGTAGGCTTTTCATCAGCATTGGGCGCATTTATCATGGGTTCTATCTTAGCCGAAACGGTTCATGCAGAAAAGATTGAACATTTGGTGAAACCCGTAAAAGACTTGTTCGGGGCAGTGTTCTTTGTGTCAGTAGGTATGCTTATCGACCCTCAAATATTAGTGCAATATGCATTACCCATTGCGGCAGCCACTTTAGTGTTAATTATTGGTAAACCTTTGTTTGTAAGCATTGGGGCACTTATTACCGGTCAGCCGCTAAAAACATCGTTGCAAGCAGGCATGAGCTTGTCGCAAATCGGCGAGTTCTCATTTATTATAGCCACCTTGGGTGTTTCGCTAAAAGTAACCAGCGGTTTTTTATACCCTGTTGCAGTAGCCGTCTCTGTTATCACTGCCTTTACTACACCCTACATGATAAAGCTGTCTTCACCGGTGTATGAGTTTTTTGAAAAACTACTGCCTAAACGTTGGAAAGACAGTCTTGAGAAATACGGTGCCCAAACCCGAACAGTAACTGCTGTAAGCGATTGGCGAAAAATACTTAGAGCCTCAATCTTAAACATTATAATATTTTCAGTGGTTATTACCACTATCATATTACTATCTATACAATACGTAGTTGTAATTTTTGAAGGCTATAAATGGGGAATGGCAATAACAGCTGCCCTTACGTTATTAGTTCTTGCGCCATTTTTATGGGCATTATCATTGCGCCGCACTCTACATGAGGCATACGCACGTGTATGGATACAAAACAAAGGGCCATTGGTCGTTTTGCAACTATTCAGGATAGCGCTATCGGTGTTCTTTATCGGTTTTTTGCTGGATAGGTTGTTTTCGCCCACTACTGCGCTGGTTGCGGGAGCCATTATTGTGATAGTATTATTATTAATGTCAAAAAAGATAGAAGCCTTTTACGGTAAGATAGAGTTACGGTTTTTAAACAACCTGAACGAACGCGAACGTAATAAACCCGCACTTGCCCCGTGGGACACTCACCTTGCTGATTTTGTGATTCCGGCAGGGTATGAGGGTGTGGGTAAAAGCTTGCAAGAACTTTCGTTGCGGGAACGTTTTGGGGTAAATATTGCAAAAATTGAGCGCGACGTGTTTATAATAGTAGCGCCTAGTCGTGATGAAAAACTATATCCCAACGATCATATTTCTGTAATAGGTACGGATGAACAGTTACAGGATTTTAAAGCCGCCATTGAGCCTAAAGACGGTATCATTAATGACTTTTTAGCAGCTAAACAGCAAATTACGCTAAAACAGGTACTAATCAGTAAAGAGTCGGAGTTGATAGGTCAAACTATTCGTGATTCAGGCATCCGCGAACTTACCAAGGGTTTGGTAGTAGGAGTGGAGCGTGATGGCTTGAGAAGCTTAAACCCCGAATCGCATTTTGTGTTTAAAGAAGGTGATATTGTTTGGATGGTAGGCGATGCAAGGCGTTTGCAAGTAATAATCAACGAAAACAGTTAGCGGCCGGGGAATACCCCAAACCGCTAACCAACAACTACATATTTATTCTTGTTTTCTTAGTTTAAACAGTAAAAAGGCTGCAATAGCAAGGCTAATACTTTCTGTAACCAACCATTGTGATACAAAAGCATTAGGAGCACCATCGGCCACAACGCCTGATAAACGGCCTACCACAAAGCCAATGGTGTACAAAGTAACTAGTCCCAATGCTTCACGCCTCATTTTATAGGCTCCCCAAAAACAAAACAACCCAAAAACAAGGTGCATACCACCATACACAGCACGCATTGAGCTAAGTGCGCTGCTATTATTCAATTCAATCCCTACATTAGCTAATACTGCTTGGGGATTGGTAAGGGCTTCAATCCCCACCTTGGCAAAAGCCAATCCCATTAATGCCAAAAAAACGGTAGCTGAAATTTTTATCGCTTTCATAATGTTTATAATTATTTAGCAAAACTACCGTGGCAAAAACAGGCGGCTTGTGGTAAATTACGCCAAAAAACAAACCATTTACGCCAGCATACATGTGGGTTAGTACCAGTGTGATACGTGATATTATTTATGGTTCGGCACGATTCGGTGCCGCCATAAACACCATTTGTGAGCAAGCAGATATTGATAAAGCTTTGCTTGACGATGCTACCGCTATTATTGATTTTGAACAAGCCCAAAAAGTATGGCAGGTGGCAGTGGCAGAATCGGGAGATACGCTTTTGGGGCTGAAAATAGGTATTGAAACCACTACCAGTGTAGTGGGCATGGTGGGGCACTTAATGCAAACCGACCGTACTTTGATAGACGCCTTTAATCATTTGTGCCAATACACTACGGTATTTACTGAGATGTTTGAATACCGCACCGAACTTACTCAAGAGTATTTTATCATTTACCTGAACCCGATACCTTATTGGACAGAGCATTACCCTGATACTGCGCGACAAGCTGCCGACCAAGCAGTGGCGGGTGGCTTAAACGTTTGCCGTTTGTTAACCGGTAAATCAATGAAGCCATTATGGATTGAATTGACTGCGCAGAAAGACGAGGCAGCAACATACGAACGTTTACTGGCTGCCCCTGTGCGGTTTTTACAATCTCAAAACAAAATAGTTTTTGATGCTGCAATAGCGAAATGGCCTGTCTTAAGTTATAACCATGATTTACAGCAATTGCTCATAAACCTTGCTGACGAAGCACTTGAAAAGGCTCAAAACAGCCCCAGTTTTACCCACTTGGTACAAAAAACCATAACAGGCCAGTTTTATAATCAACTGCCAACACTTGAAGAGGTTTCGGCTTATATGAATGTATCACCACGCACATTGCAACGGAAATTGCAGGCCGAGGGTACCGGGTTTTTGAAAATTGCTGAAGGACACCGTAAAGAACTTGCACAACGATTAATAGATACCCGTAAATATACTGTGAACGAGGTGGCCTACATGGTAGGCTATACGGATTCTTCGGTGTTTAGAAGAGCTTACAAACGATGGAACGCCAAACATTAACTCAATACTAATGAAACAACTTCCTTTATTTTTTGCACTCGCTTATTTGCTATCATGGATAATTTGGCTGCCACTTTATTTGCCGGCATTCGGAATAACGGGTTTACCCGTTTTGCCTTACCATCACGGTATTGGCGGCTTAGGGCCTCTTTTAGCAGCATTTATATGTACGTATTACTTTAACAAACAACAAGGCGTTAAGGAACTGGTAAACAGAATGTTTTCAGTCCAAAAATGGCCTTATATAATAGTAGCCTTGTTTGCCCCGTTTGTATTGTTTTGCCTAGCAGCAGGTATCGACTATTTGCAAACAGGTAATCTGGTTGATTTTTCTCAAGTAGGTAAAAACAAAGAGTTTCCTGAACTGAACCTCTTTACTTTTTTAGCCTATAATCTTTTGTTTTTTGGTTTTGGAGAAGAAATAGGATGGAGGGGTTTCGCCCTGCCAAGGTTTCAGCAAAAATACAACGCCCTTGTTTCTGCCACCATACTTACATTGTTTTGGGCTGTTTGGCATTGGCCGGCATTTTTATACCGTCCCGGTTATACCGAAATGGGCATGGCCGGAATTATAGGTTGGGTGCTTAGTTTGTTTACAGGTAGCGTCCTGTTGTCGTGGTTATATAACTCTACAAAAGGCAGGCTGTTGGCTTGTGCTATTTTTCACTCAACCATTGATATTGCATTTACCAGTGGTGCAGTTAATGCAAACATTACTAATATGATGGGAATGCTTATTACTTTTTGGGGAATTGCAACCCTTGTAATATTCGGCTACAAAAAGCTATCGAAACAAGAGAAAAATATTTTGTAACCGCGCATTGAATTTTGCTATTTGTGTTTGATATTGCGTTAAATGTCAGAAACTAACCACAACCACAGTCGACTTAAAGAACGTGAAGAAAAAGTGTGTCTTAATTGCAACGCATCTTTATTCGGTAGGTTTTGTCAAGAGTGCGGTCAGGAAAATATTGAACAAAAAATTCCGATTGGCACTGCACTGTTAGAGTTCTTAAATGCATTTACTTTTTACGATTCTAAGTTCTTTAAAACATTTATCCCGCTTATTATCAAGCCGGGTTTCTTAGTAAATGAACATAACAGCGGGAAACGCACTCAATACCTAACACCTGCTAAAACTTATTTTTTCCTGAGTTTTATCTTCTTTCTGATACTCTTTAGTATAGAGTCTACGCAAGAAGCTGAAATTGTTGCTGTTAGTAGCTCATCAAACACTGACAGTGCTTCCAAAGAGGCTAAGGCTGAACATAAACTATTAGCCATCACAACCGATTCCATTACAACTATTCATAAGTATGATAGTGTTCAAAACTCTCTTCCCGAAGACAAAAGAGACGGTGCAATTAAACGCTGGTATAATACCAAGGCAATAAAGGCGATAGAAAAAATGCAGAATGATCCTACAGCATTAGAAAAAAGCGTCAATAAACAGTTTAATAATAATCTGCCGCAATTAGTTTTTGTTCTTGTTCCTATTGTAGCCTTAATCTTAAAATTGCTATACCTGCGAAAGAAAATTTACCTGGTTGATCATATTACCTTTTCACTAAACATACACGCTTTTGTATTCTTATCGTTTACATTTATGATATTGGTGAGCATTATCTTCGGTTTGGAAGAAAGCACATTCATGGCCATACTGTTTTTGTTGATATTAGTAGTGTATGTGTTTATTGCCGTTAAACGGGTTTACAAACAAAATTGGTTCTACACCTCTTTAAAAACACTGCTGCTAAGTGTTTTATACTGTTTTATCTTTAGCCTTGGAGTATTAGTTAATACCCTGTATTCATTAATTTCAGCGTCTTAATTTTTAAGATAAACCTGAAGTACAGTTTTAGTATAGACTAGTAATATCCTCAACTCCCAAAGGTTTGGTTACCGTAAAGCCTTCGGCATATCGCACGCCTATAAACCTGCCCATATCTAAGCAACGGCCTTCAATTGAATCCAGAAAATGAGGGACAGAAATTGGTGTTTGAGGTTCAGTAGATTCGGGATCGAAAAACTGTGTCTTAAATGCTTTTATCGAAGCTACTTTGGTTTCGTAATACGGGGTAATGTCCACCACTACATCCGGTTTATATAAAAAGTCTTGTATGTAGCGTAATACTGTTTTAGGTCTCCAAGGGGCTTGCTTTTCGCCATTATTAACGGTTTCAATTTTTGCCAACCCTGAGATAAAACACGACGAAACCACCAAGTCCCCGCCGCGTCCATGGTCGGTATGACGGTCGCTCACAGCATTGCACAAAACAATATCAGGGCGGTATTTGCGCAACATCTCTACAATCTTTAATTGATGTTCGCCATCGTTGGCAAAAAAGCCGTCCTTCATGCCCAAATTTTCACGGGCAACAACTCCCAGTATTTTTGCTGATTCAGCAGCCTCTTGCAGCCTTCCTTCAGGGGTTCCTCGCGTGCCTAACTCTCCTTTAGTAAGATCAACTATTGCAACTTTTTTGCCCATTGCTACGTGTTTTGCAACCGTGCCCGAACAGGCGAGCTCAACATCATCAGGGTGTGCGGCAAAGGCCAGAATATCAACTTTCATCAATTCTTACAAATTTTAAGGGTAGTGGTGCCTTGCAGGCTTTCAATTTTCAGCAAATATACACCTGTAGCCCATCCTTCCGCATCAATTTGTAATTGCGTATCTGTAGTACGCTTTTCAAAAATCTTTCTACCTTCAATAGTTGTTATTTCGCAATTAACTATTTGATTATCAGTGTTTTTAAAATCAATGTAAAACTTGTTTTTTGTAGGATTAGGGTACACCAATACCCCATTGCTTGCTAAAACTTTACCTGTTGATGTAGTCCCTTTCACCGCTTGTAAAGCCGACAATGCATCTACTTTGCCCCAGCCGTAAACATTGTTAGGGGTAGTTCCGGTGGCGGTATCACTTGCTGCCGTATTGTGCAAAATGGTTCGTATTTGTTCGTTAGTAAGTGATGGGTTTATTTGCAGCATTAGTGCTACAATACCGGCAACCTGTGGTGCGGCCATTGAAGTGCCCCCCATACCACCGTAATAGTTAGTATCGTTGCCAATAATGCTAATGTAAGTGCTGCTGGTGGTATCAAACGCATAGCGGTTTAGCGCTGATGAAATCATAATACCGGGTGCAACCACATCAGGCTTTATGCGGCCATCTACAGTAGGGCCTTGACTTGAAAAGTTTGCCAAATAACCGGGCAGGGCATAGGTAGAGTGAATATTGGCCCAGGCATCCGTCCATATAAACGAGGTAGCATACGCCCCCACACTAATAATTCCTTTTGCAGTTCCTCCGTTTTCACCTACTATATAATCATTATCACCCATTTTCATGTTTGAGAATGGTTGGTAGCCTCTAACCATACTATCAAACTCTCCTGAAGTCCACCTATCAACCCCTCCTGAATTCCAACCGTGTAAAACTGCATTGGCCGAAGTGAAACGAGCTACCACATAATTAGTATTAGGGTGGTTGTTGTATGCTTTAACAAGTATGTTTGATTTTCCGTTTAACGGTGATGCAGCGATACATTCAAAAATTGCTGACAATGTATCGGTTCCGTTTGTAAACATTGCTTCTGAATAGCTATTAGAACTGCTGCTCACAAAGGGTAAATAGCCTAATAAGTTACCCAAGGTATCAAACAGGTTTAATTGAATTGAAAACTCGCTGCCGGCATTCGCCCAAAAATCAGCGTAAATACTTTCGTAGGTTGCATCGCGTTTAATGGCTTCACCTATCCAAGCAGATACAGTATCGCCTGTAAAAGTATGTCCAAAGTGCATATTGCGACCTCTTTCGTTACCGGCTGCACCCACAATTACTTTGCCTTTGCCTATCAACCCATCAACAGCTTGGTCAAACAACGAAGTTCCGTCGTGCGGACCCGTGTGCATTCCCCAACTAAGGTTAATCACCGCAGGTTTTCCAACCGAATCTGCATACTTAAAAATGTATTCAAAAGCATCAATAATAGCAGGGTTAGCTACTAAATAATCTCCCCTTGCTCCTGAAGGGATGGTGTCGTTACTATACTTAATCTGTACAAATACCAACTCTGCATCGGGAGCATTGCCAGCTTGGTTGTAGTTGGGCGTGCCGTAACCAGAACCAGCCGCAATACCTGCCACATGGGTGCCGTGGGTGCCATCGTAGTTTTTATAATCTATTTTGGTAACATCGGTATATAAAGTTCCGTATGAATAGCCCTGTGGCGGTGTGCCCAAACTTATTGTTTGATCCCAAAAACGAACAACACGGTTTTTAGTACCCATTTTATCTAAAAACGCGGGATGATTTAGCTGAAAACCCACATCAACAATACCCACAATTACCCCTTTACCCGTAACCGCCTGCTGAAAACCGTAGGTTGTATAATCGTTGTGCAGGGGCGAAACCCTATTAACTTTTAGCGATAACGAATCGGTAACCCGTTTTGGCTGGGCAATGGCTAGTGTTGCGCTAAAAACGGACAGTAAAAGCAAAAAGGCTTTTTGGGTGGTTTTCATATAATAGGTAGACGGATGTAATACTAAATTGGTGAGAATGAACAATTGCAATGTTAAGAAAAAAGAAGGTAGAGGGTACAATCTTAATCGACAGATGGTAACGTAAACAAAAATGAACAGCCTATTTGTATTGCCATTTGCACCTTTGCCCGCAAATGGTTTATTTTGCAATCGTATTCTATACTTATGAAAAAGAACCTTACTGTTGTAATAGCACTTGTAGTAGCCGGCGTACTTGGCCGCTTAATACCACATTGGCCTAATTTTACTCCTGTGTTGGCAGCCGCTTTATTCTCGGGTGTTTATATCAAAGATAAAAAATGGGCGTTTTTGGTGCCTGTGGCTACCATGATTATCAGCGACTTATTTTTAGGTTTTCACCCCACCATGCTGTTTGTATATGTATCAATGGCAATTATCGTATGGATGGGCACTATGATTAAGAAACCTGCTGTAGGCAACGTATTGCTTGCATCGGTAGCAAGTTCAGTATTGTTTTTCATCGTTACTAACTTTGGCAGCTGGGCTGCTGACGCTTACGGTTTGTATGCCGATGATTTCAGCGGCTTAATAGCCAGCTACACTGCGGCTTTGCCTTTTGCTGCTAACCAAATTTTACCCGGTCCTGTATCGTTTGCTACTAACGGGCTCTATTCTGATTTGATTTACAACGGTGTTTTGTTTGGCGGATATGCACTTGCTAAACAATACGTACCTGCATTAAAGCTGCAAACAGCTTAATTATATTTGGTGTAAAAGAGATTTAAAAAGCCCGCAAAAGCGGGCTTTTTTATTGCTATTTATGCAAGTCTGGTATCAGCATAGTAACTGATTGCATCACTTAAGAATTGGTTAAAACCCTCGGCAATCCCTGCGTAAAACCTGCTATCTTCAACATACAATGCGGCAAGACCTTTATATGCTTGTGGTATGTTTTCTTTAGCAACAGCTCCGCCCCACATTTGCAAAATGTGTTCGTAGTGTCGGTCTATTTGCTGTTGCACGGCATCTTCATTGGGGGTAAGGTGCATCAACTTTGCAATTGACAATGCAATCTCTTCGCCTTCCGCTTTTAGTGCTTTCAACTGCTCTTTACTCAATTTACGCAGGTTATTTTCCGAGGTCTCAACGGTTTCTTTCCCGTATTTATCCATAGCCTCCAATCTCATACTTTCAGCCTGTTCTTTGGTAAAGCCTGCATATAGCTCCTCATTTGTCCTCATAGTTTGTTCTCCTTTTAATGTTAAAATGGTTTTGTCAATGGTGGTCAACAAAATGTCCAGTCGGGTCTTTCGTTCCATAATAGCTTTGCGGTGGCCTTGCAATGCCGTCAGGTAATCAAACGTTGGATCGTCTAATAACTCCTTTACATCCCGCAACGGAAAATCAAGCTCCTTATAAAAGAGTATCTGTTGCAACCGTATCAACTCTTTTTGCCCGTAAACCCTGTACCCCGCGTCGGTACGTTCTTTGGGCGTAAGAAGTCCCAATTCATCGTAGTGGTGAAGCGTGCGCACACTTACCCCTGCCATTTTTGAAAGTTGTTTAACCGAGTACCGTTCCATTGTGTTGCCGTAATTCAATCACAAACTTAGACCACCACGTAACGTTAGAGTCAAGAAAAATTTTTAGTTTTTTTAAATCAAATACTCCCGTGAACTATATTTATAGTATGAAACCTTACTGTTTACTATTTGTTTCGGCACTACTATTTGCAGCCTGTAAACCCAACTCTGGTATACAAAACCAAACCCCGGTTGCATCAAAAACTATTGATACGGTAATTGTTGACTCGTGGAAGAAGTTTTACGACAGTATAGGCATACAAGGTTGTTTTGTGTTGTACAGCCCAACTGATAGTACCGTTAGGGTTTTTAACCCGGAGAGAGCCGCGACAAGATACACACCGGCATCAACCTTTAAGATTTTCAACTCACTGGTAGCACTGGAAACCGGTGTGATAAAAGATACAAATGAAATTATTAAGTGGGACGGTGAAAAGCGAGGGAATGAAAACTGGAACAAAGACATGAACTTGAAAGAAGCCTTTAGGGTTTCGTGTGTGCCCTGTTACCAAGAGTTGGCCCGAAGAGCAGGGCAGACCCGTATGCAACATTGGCTTGACACTGTAGGCTATGGCAACAAGGTAACAACCCCGAATATTGATGATTTTTGGTTAGAAAAAGGACTAGAAATCAGCCCCTATGAACAAATTGCTTTTTTAGAACGATTGTATAACAATGCTTTGCCGTTTAGTAGCAAAACAATGAACACGGTTAAAGAAGTGATGTTGGTACAAAACGTTCCTTATACAATGCGCGCAAAAACCGGTTGGGGGTTGCGGGTAGAAAACAGCACCGGATGGTATGTAGGCTGGGTAGAGAAAGACGGAAAGCCCTACTTTTTTGCCAACAACATTGAGTTTAGCAAAGACAATCTTGTTCATTCACGAATTGAAATCAGCCTGGCAATACTTCGTGCCGAAGGCATCATAAAATAGCAGCAAGCTCAATTCTTTTTAAGATACTCTAAACGCCGCTGTTCACAAGGGGTTATGTTCTCATGCCCAATAAATACGAGGTTTATAACCTTTGTTACAATAACTACGGGCATTTCACGTGCGTTAACCTCTGCTTAAAATAGAAAAAAACACATCATAATTGATGAAAATCATGTTTTTTATGTTGTAAAAACAGTACTAAATGCCTCTAAACTTTGCCAGCCTCTACAATTTTTTACAATGTAACAAAGCAAGCATCACTGACTATAGAATTAACCGTAGGGGATGAAAGGATTAAATCGTAACTGACTGATATACAAAAAACAAGCCGCTCCCGGAGTAATTGGAGCGGCTATAGGCTTAAGGTAGGATTGATGGGATATTAAACTCTCTTTCCTTTTTCTACAGCCAAATTACAAAAAAAATTAACAATACATACAATAAAATGACATTTATTTTTTATAAAAACATAATTCATTGATTAACAATGTATATAATACTAAATACAAAATCATTCTAAACAACAAAAAAAGAAAGTTAAAGACACCTCTATTCAAAAAAACCTCGTTTATTTAAGTTATATTTATAACAATCCGTGGGAGTTGGATGTAGCAGAGAAGTTGCAATCAGTAATAAATCAACGAGTTACTATTGCGGATAGGGGAGTAGCGATTGAAAGCACTTGTATAGAGTGTTTACTGAAGCTATACAAACAAAAAAGCCGCCTTGAGTTAACAAGACGGCTTATATCATACCAGAGTATTGTTTTAAGCTGTTTGTGTTTGGTTTACAGCAAAACGAGGTGCTACGACCAACTCTTTACCTCCGTGGCTGTAATCATAAAAGCCGCGACCCGATTTTACGCCAAGGTTCTTAGCTGTTACCATGTTCACCAACAATGGGCAAGGTGCATATTTAGGATTTCCAAAACCTTCGTACATTACCTCAAGTATTGCTTTGCAAACATCCAAACCAATAAAATCAGCCAACTGCAATGGTCCCATTGGATGTGCCATACCCAGTTTCATTACAGTGTCTATCTCTTCAACCCCTGCAACACCTTCATATAATGAATAGATAGCCTCGTTTATCATCGGCATCAAAATACGGTTTGCAATAAACCCGGGATAGTCGTTTACCAACGTAGGTATTTTACCAATCTCTTTTGATAGAGACATAATGGTATTGGTAACTTCTTTTTCAGTATCGTAACCTGCTATTACTTCAACAAGCTTCATCACAGGTACCGGATTCATAAAGTGCATACCGATTACTTTACCGGGGCGGGTGGTAACGGCTGCTATACGGGTAATTGAAATTGAAGATGTATTGCTGGCAAGAATAGCATTTGCAGGGGCTACTTTATCTAGCTCTTTAAAGATTGACGTTTTGATATCAAAGTTTTCAGAAGCAGCCTCAACTACCAAATCAGCATTGGCTGCACCTGATGAAAGTTGGGTATGCGTGGTTATATTGGCTAATGTTGCAGCTTTTTGTTCTTCAGTTATCAAGCCTTTGGCAACCTGCCTGTCAAGATTCTTGCCTATAGTTGCAGTTGCACGTTGCAATGCAGCTTCGTTAACATCTACAAGTGATACATTAAAGTTGTTTTGGGCAAAAACGTGTGCAATACCATTGCCCATTGTGCCCGAACCTATTACGGTAATATTTTTCATATATATAATATAGTATGATGATTTTGCGCAAAACTACCACTTTTTTAAGTGCGGGCAACACTCCTGTAAAATTGTACAGCAACCACTTAAGCAGGCAATCTTTAGCACCAATACAACCCATTCTTGCAGTGTTAGTGTTTTCCACATCACTTGTGGGCATTCTTTTGCGTTAACAAAAGGTAAAATGAACTATTTTAGCGGCTTCGTTAAAGTATTATGGCAGAGGAGAACAACCTGAACGACGAGTTGGGAGAAAAAATAATCCCCATTAACATTGAAGATGAAATGAAGACCGCATACATCGATTATTCGATGTCGGTAATTGTTTCACGCGCACTACCTGATGTGCGCGACGGTTTAAAGCCCGTACACCGCAGGGTATTGTACGGTATGACCGAGCTTGGCTTAGGTAGTGGCCGTCCGTATAAAAAATCAGCACGTATAGTAGGAGAGGTATTGGGTAAGTATCACCCGCACGGAGACGGTAGCGTTTACGATGCAATGGTGCGTATGGCCCAGCCTTGGAGCATGCGCTATATGTTGGTTGACGGACAGGGTAACTTTGGTTCTATTGACGGTGACCCACCGGCAGCAATGCGTTATACCGAAGCGCGTTTGAGAAAACTGGCAGAGGAAATGATGACGGATATTGATAAAAATACCGTTGACTTTACTCCCAACTTTGACGACTCTTTGGAAGAGCCATCAGTGATGCCCGCTAAAATCCCTAACCTTTTGGTGAACGGTGCAAGCGGTATTGCAGTAGGTATGGCCACAAACATGGCTCCTCACAACCTTACTGAGGCTATTAATGCTACTATAGCTTACATAGATAACCGCGACATTGAGATAAGCGAACTGATGACCCATATTAAAGGTCCCGATTTTCCAACCGGGGGTACTATATATGGTATGAACGGTATTAAAGATGCCTTTGAAACAGGTCGCGGACGTATTGTTATCCGTGGTAAAGCCCACTTTGATACTACCAGAACCGGTAAAGACCAGATTGTAATTACAGAAATACCTTTTATGACCCAACCCAACCAGCTTATTGTAAAAGCGGTGGATTTGGTAAATGAAAAGGTAATAGAAGGCATATCGGATGTAAGGGATGAGAGTGACCGTGACGGTTTGCGCATCGTTTTTGACTTAAAAAAAGATGCTATTCCTAATATCATCCTAAACCAACTTTATAAATACACACAACTTCAAAGCTCATTTAGCGTAAACAACATTGCCCTTGTAAAAGGTCGCCCGATGTTGCTGAACCTGAAAGACCTTATTAAGCATTACGTTGAACACCGCCACGAGGTAGTTGTTCGTCGTACTCAGTATGAGTTGGATGAAGCAAGAAAACGTGCCCATATTTTAGAAGGCTTGTTGATTGCTCTTGACCACTTGGACGAGGTAATTGCGTTGATTCGCGGTTCTAAAACGCCCGATGAAGCCCGTGAGGGATTGATGGAAAAATTCCAGTTGAGCGAAATACAATCGCGTGCCATTTTGGATATGCGTTTGCAACGTTTGACAGGTCTTGAGCGTGATAAAATACGCGAAGAATATGCTGAAATAATGAAGTTGATTGATTATTTAAACAGCATATTGGCCGATGAAGGTTTGCGTATGCAAATCATTAAAGATGAATTGACTGAAATGCGCGATAAGTATGGCGATGAACGCCGTACAGATATTGTACCCGCATCTGATGATATAAGCATTGAAGATATGATACCTAATGAGCAGGTGGTACTAACCATTAGCCACATGGGTTACATTAAACGTACAGTGCTTACTGAGTTTAGGGTACAAAACAGGGGAGGGCGCGGTAATAAAGGCGCTGCCAACCGCGACGAGGATTTCATTGAGCATTTGTTTGTAGCAACTACGCACAACTATATGTTGTTCTTCACCGAAAAAGGTAAGTGCTACTGGCTGAAAGTGTATGAAATACCCGAAGCAGGCCGTGCTGCAAAAGGCCGTGCAATACAAAACCTTATTAACATTGAACCCGATGATAAGGTAAAAGCCTTTATAACGGTAGAGAACCTGAAAGATGAAGAGTATTTGCAAAACAACTTCATCATCATGTGCACCCAAAAAGGTATTATCAAAAAAACCACCCTTGAGGCATATTCACGCCCACGCCAAAACGGTATTAACGCTATTACCGTTAGAGAAGGAGATATACTGCTTGAAGCCCTGTTGACTGATGGTAAATCAGAGATAATTATGGCTAAACACAGCGGTAAGGCAATCCGTTTCAACGAGAGTCTTGTGCGCCCTATGGGTCGTACTGCCAGCGGTGTTACCGGTGTGAAACTTGAGAACGCCAACGATGAAGTGATTGGCATGATAAGTGTAAATCCTACTAATACAGACACTACAATAATGGTGGTATCTGAAAAAGGTTACGGAAAACGTACCGACTTAGAGGATTACCGTATTACAGGAAGGGGGGGAAAGGGTGTAAAAACTCTTAACATCACTGAAAAAACAGGCAACCTTATCGGTATAAAAGACGTTACTGATGAAAACGACTTAATGATTATTCTAAAATCGGGCATGGCAATTCGTATGCACGTTGCAGATTTAAGGGTAATGGGCCGCGCCACACAAGGGGTGAGGTTGATTAAGATGAGTGATAAAGACGAAATTGCTTCGATAGCCAAAGTAGAAAGGGATGAGGACGAAGAAGAATTGAACGGCGAAGAAGGAATGAACGGAGAAAATAGTACACCAACCGATAATACAGATAACACTGAAAATACCCCCGAATAGTATATTGCGGGCAGTTTTTTGATATAGTTTCAACACACACTAATAATTTATGATGAAAAAAAGAGTAGTTCTAACACTTGTTACCGCGCTGATATCAGTAGGGGCTTTTGCTCAGAATTATAAAATTACAGATGCAGAAATATCTTTAACTAACGGTAACCTTGAAACCGCGAAAGAAGATATTGACGTGGCAGCTTCAAACCCCAAAACAGCAAACAGTCCATGGATGTGGAAAGTGAGAGGGGATGTTTATTACAACATTTCGGTAGATTCTTTATATACCCATTTGGCTCCAGAAGCAGCTTCTGTTTCACTTCAAAGCTATATCAGCAGTGTTGAAGCCGATAAATTAGAGAAAAAACAAAAATACACTGAAGATGCCCTTAAAGGGCTTCGTCAAGCCAGTGTTTCTGCATATTACAGGGCATACGCACACTATCAAGAAAGCAATTTTAACAAAGCACTTGAATATTATGAGCTATTGCTTAAAGCTTATGATACCGATGCTGAAGGAGGTGTAGCCAAAACATTGCAACAAGCCAAAAACGATATCGTTCAATACTGTGCAAACCTTGCTATTAAAATGAATGACAAGGTACAAGCTAAGAAGTTTTTGAACATGATGATTGATGATCCTAAGTACCTTAGTGCCAATGCATACCTTCAAATGTCAAGTATGATGATGGAAGACGGAGATACCACCGGTGCGTTGGCTATTGTTGACAAAGGCCGTAAGAAAATACCCGATAACAAAGACCTTTTTAACCAAGAGATTGCTATTTACTCACAATTGGGTAAAACCAACATATTGGTTGAAAAACTATCAGAAGTGATAGAAGCAGAGCCTAACAACATTTTGTACCGCTACTACAGGGGTACCATTGTTAGCGATATGGCTTCTAAAATTATGGAGGGTGGTCCTGCTTTTTCTGATTCTGCCAGTGCTTCACGGCGTAAATTACGTTTATCTAAAACGCCTGCCGATAAGAAGAAGTATCAAACTGAAATGGATGCCTTTATTAAAACAAGGGATAGCATCTATACACTAGCAATGGCTCAATTTGACTTGGCAGAGAAAGACTTTAACGAAGCTTTGTTGATTGATCCTAACTATTTTGATGCGTTGTTTAACCTTGGTGTATTGCACTTTAACAAAAACAAAGTGCTAGTTGACAAATACAACTACTTGGATTTGAACACACCCGGTGCAAACGAAGAATCTAAAAAGTTGGAAGACGCCATGAAAGCCGGTTACGAAAAAGCTCTTGAGCAATTGCTTAAAGCTTATGAAGTTCAAAGTACCGACCAAGGCGTATTGCTTGCTTTGCAACAAACTTACTCACAGCTGGGTAACAAAGAGCGTTCAGAAGAGTTCCGTAAACTAAGAACAGGAGAGTAATCCTAAATATATTGAAAAGGGCTTCGTGCCCTTTTTATTTGAAACAACTATTTAACATAATATAAATTATAGAATATAAATACAGCCGCACATACAAAGCCAACCTATGCTTGAAATATTTGCTTAATTTTATCGCACACATACATGTGTTGTGCGCCATATTACAAAACCCGAAATGAACAAAAGAATAAAATTGATTTTCTTACTACTCATATTGACACTGAACTTTTCATGTTTTGAAAAGAAGTCAACAGCAAAAGAAACAAACAAGCTAGAATCGGCAACGACTTCAAAAACCGACACCTTGAAATTTACTTCGGGAATACGTGCTATCTTTCAAGACAGCAAAGGCAATTATTGGCTTGGCAGTCATAATGAAGGCGTAAGCTTTTACAATGGGAAATCTTTTGAATACTTTACAACCAATGAAGGTTTATCCGACAATCAAATCCGTTCAATTCAAGAAGACAAGAATGGGAAAATTTGGTTTGGAACGGCAAAAGGCGTAAGCGTGTACGACAAGGGAAAGTTTACTAATTATACGACAATAACCAACGAGCCAGTATTTGATTGGAATAAAACCAATGGGGATTTATGGTTTTATGCAAGTGCAGAAGATGGAATAAACCGTTTTGACGGAATGAATATGAACTATCTAATTTTCCCAAAACCTAAAATTCCTAGTCCTGATAAATCTTATGGTGTTACGGGTATCTCAAAAGATAAAGACGGTAAAGTTTGGATTGCAACTTATTCAGCATTGTTTAATTACGATGGTAAAATGATAAATGTGCTAGACAATAAAAATCTGAAACTTAAAGACGATGAGGTTTTACACATAAGAAGCGTATTAGCAGATTCAAAAGGTCGACTTTGGATAGGAAACAACGGAATTGGGGTACTACTTAAAAAAGGAGATTCTATAACTCACTTCTCGAAAGAACAAGGGAAACTAATTCCAATGGATGAGTTTAAAGCGAACGCTCAAAGTAAGCAGTTTGTTAAAAACACAGTACTACAAGCTGTTTTTGCCATTATGGAAGATAGTCAAGGAAATATTTGGTTTGGAGATAGAGATTCTGGAGCATGGAAATATGACGGCAAAACACTAACAAACTATAGTATTGACAGAAAATTAAACTCGCAAATGATTTGGTGCATTTACGAAGACCAAAACAAAAACTTACTTTTTGGGATGGCTGAAGGTGGCGTTTATAAATTTAACGGAAAATCGTTTGATAAGTGGCATTAAAGTATAACGACATATACTTCAATATTTGGAAGCGAACTTGAAGTTGATGCGGAATATTGAAAATTTTAAACTGTACGTGTAGAGATTTACACTTTTAGCATTCCACGAAATCCACGGGCTGCGTAATACGATTCGGCACCGTTGTGATACGTAAAAACATGGTTGTATCTGCAATCGCAAAAAATTGCTCCGCCAAGTTTACGGATTGCAGCCGGAGTTTGTACCCAGCTGGATGTTTTTAAATCAAACTTGCCCAACTGCTGCAATTGTTTGTATTGTTCTTCGGTAAGTACTTCTATACCCATTTCGGCGGCCATGTTTATAGCACTGTTGCCGGGCTTGTGCTCCTTACGTGCGTTTAACGCTTCATGATCGTAGCAAATACTTCTACGTCCCTTGGGACTTTCGGCCGAGCAATCCATAAAAATGTACTCGTTGGTCTGTTTAACATAATCTACCACGTCGGGTTCTCCACCGCTGATTTCCATTTCATTCAACGACCACAACTTCTCTACATTAGCCTCCAATTTTGCGTGGATATTCGCCCATGAAAGCCCTTTATGTCTATTCATGTTTTTATCGAAGCGAAGCTTCAAAACTTCCAATAAATCAACGAAATGTGCCACGGAAATAGCTTTCTTTTTCATTGCTAAAAATATGTTCTTGTGTTAACGTTGATGTATTTTTTACTATCTCGCAAACCGCTGCGTCTAACTCGCTCACAACAAAATCAAGCTGTAAAATCAGTTCTATATTGTCAGGGTCTTGCGGGTTGTCTTTGTTAATTAAATTAACTACCCCAAGTATGTTTGCAATGGGTTTTCTTACTATGTGCGATTGCAGAAAGGCAATTTCGGTAAGTTGTTCATTTTTAAGGCGCAATTGCTCTTCCGATTTTTTACGAAGTTCAAGTTCTGTTTTAGCTTCATTTAGTGCCTTCACCAATTCCTTAACGGCCAAATACTGTAAAAAACAAATCAGGATTACATTGATGGTGTTAAATATCCAGTAAATCATCGGTGTTTTGCCAATAGGTTCTGTAAGCGGCAACAGTGAATAATATTCAGCAAACACTAAGCCCAAACCGCCCAATGTGGAGGTTATCCCGAAAAACCATACTGCTTTGCGACCCAATGTTAATCCGGCAACCATTACCACAACAGGTAGTATTATCATTCCGTGTGCACGCATACCGCCACCCGTCCACGAAGACCCAAAAATTAGAAGCAACAGAAAAACCACATAAACTAATGAGCTAAGGTAAATATACCCTCTTCTTGCCGGTTGATAGGCCAAAAAACCGGAAGCGTAAATTGATAGCAAAATTAAAAAATAACGAGAAGTGTTATGAGGCTGAACAAACATGTTTGTGATTAACGAAACCGTTTGCATAGCACTAATGCATAGAATTATGTTTATCAGAACTGATTTTTTCCGAAGTGCTTCAGCAAGCTCGTTTGTTGTTTAAATATAATGTATTAAGT